>NZ_JBEXHP010000009.1:0-135848 GCF_040607895.1 Micromonospora sp. NPDC005220 | reverse complement strand
TCGAGGGCGGCTTTTGCGGCGGCGTCGGCGAGGTCGGGGGCGACGTGGTCGAGGATGCGGGTGCCGAGTTTGCGGAGGTGGGTGGGGTCGAACTGGCCGGCCCAGTCGGTGAGCACGCCGACGGCTTTGTCGGCGGCTTCCGCTCCGGCCGAGCTGTGCACGGTGGTGATGGTGTCGGCGATGACCCGGGCCTGGTCGAGGCTGATGTGCCCGTCGGCTAGGGCTTGTCGTACCCGGGGGTTGCCGGTGTCGAGGGTGGTGGCGAGGTCGATGAGGCGGCGGGCGGCGGGAATGGTGAGCTGGAGTCGTTCGCGCAGCCAGACCGCGGTGCAGGAGGCGCCCTGCGCGCGGGGCGTGCCGCGGCTGTCGAGCTCGCGGACCAGAGCGAGTTTGACGGCGGCGAGCCGTTGCTCCAAGCGGTGCGCGGCGTCGAGCGCGGCGATCAGTTCGTGCTCCGGAAGGGCCCAGGCGGCGGCGTCGACGCACGCGGCGACCGCGTCGTCTGCCTGCGCCAGCTCCTCGACCATGACCCGACACTAGAACAGGTGTACGACATCTTTCAGTCACCATGATCGATTTGATCGGCCAGTCACCGGGGGCTCGTCGGTGCCGGATTCCTCCCGGACGGCGACCGGAGCTGCCCGGCGGTGCCAGGAGTTGGTGTCGACAATGCTGCCTGGTGTGAGCGAGGGCCGGGTGTCGGCGGCGCTGCCTGGTGCCCGGTGTGAGCGAGGGCTGGGTGTCGGCAGCGTTGGCTGATGCCCGCATGAGCGAGGGCCGGGTTTCGGCGGCGCTGGCTGATGCCCGCATGAGCGAGGGCTGGGGCGGCGCTAGCTATTCGCCGATGGGCGTCGAAGAGCCTTGGCCCAGGCCATGACGCGATCGATGGAACTGCGGGTCAGGCCGATCGTCGGGTCGGTGGTGATCAACAGGGTGGGGCTGCTGCGCGCTGCGGCCCAGGTGTGGGCTTGCGGCGTGTGCAGGTCGTCGATCCATGCCGCGGGCCGTTGCTGGGCGTAGGCGTCGATGGCCGGAATCTTGTCGCTGGGGTGGAACGGCGCGGGTGGCATGGTGATCACGGGCAGGGGAGCGATGCGCAGAAGCGGAGCGAGGAGTTGGTTGGCTTCATCGTTCCAGCTTGTGGCCCAGGCGATGTCGAGGATTGCGCTCGCCTCGGTGATCCAGGCGCCGTGGGTGGGGTTGACGCGGACAGGCCCCTCTCCGGGGAACAGGTGGTGCTCGCTGTGACCGGCGGGTGGTTGAGGAGTCCCGTAGGGGTTGAGGACACCGTCGATGTCGAGCAGGAGCAGGGGTCGGTTCACTCGGAGGATCCTGCCGTAAACGGTCCGCCGATGGTGACCGCGAGACAGGTCAGCGGCCAAGGCCCGCCTACCGGGAGTGGCAGGGCAGGCGTCAGGCAACCGGGCAGGGCAGGGACGGGCAGGGCAGGGCAGGGACGGGCAGGGACGGGCAGGGACGGGCAGGCGGTCGGGGCGGGGCGCAGGGGCAGGGCGGCGGGGTCGTCGGCGAACGGAACGGCGACCCCGCCACCACCCAGCGAGCTAGCCGATGCGGAACTGATCGCCGTAGACGGCGAACACCAGCGGGGTGTTCAGGTTGAAGTTGCCATTGTTGAGGAACACCCGCTGGGCGGTGTCGACGCGGGAGGTGTCCGAGTGGACCTCCTCCTTCTTCATCTCGATGACCCGCTCGTCGAGGAACGCGTTGAGCCAGGTCCGCTCGTCGCCGCCCTGGGCTGGCGGCTTGGCCCGGTTCAGGGCGCGGCTGCGGATCTGGCGCATGCCTTCGTACCCGTGCATGACCGCCGCGTCGTAGTAGGCGAACTGACCGAGCGCCCGGACCTGGTCGTTCTTGCCGTCGCGTACCGACGGGTTGAAGTAGACCCGGTCGCGTTCGGCCTCCTGGGCGGCCCGGAACACCGTGTCGTTGGCCGCGGTCCGCCAGTCGCGGGGGAAGTTGGGGTCGAGGCCGCTGTGCGACGGGGTGCCGTTCACGTTGCGCAGCGCCGGCAGGTAGCCGGCCAGCACGTTGCCGGGCTTGGTGTCTGTGTACGCCTGGACCAGTTCGAGCATGTCGCCGGTGCCGGAGCAGAAGCCGATGATGCCGGCGGTGTAGCCGCGCCCGTCGCCGATGTCCTCGATGTAGGAGAACTGCGCGCGCCAGTCGAGCGAGGAGTTCTCGGCGGCCGAGACGAGCTGCATGGCGACGTCCTTCTTCGCCGGGTCGTCGAGGTTGGTGCCGGTCGGGGTGGTGGGCGGGGGAGTGGTGGGGGTGCCACCGCCGGGCAGGGTCCACTGCTGGTTGGTGGTGCCGCCGCAGGTCCAGATCTGCAGGCGGGCGCCGTTCGCGGTGCTCCGGTCGGTGACGTCGAGGCACTTGCCGGAGCCGGAGTTGACCAGCGCGCCGTTGCTGGCGGTCCACTTCTGCGCGCCGGTGTTGTTGCAGTCGTACAGCTGCACCTTGGCGCCGTTGGCGGTCGACGCGGCGGTGACGTCGAGGCACTTGCCGAGCGCCCGGATCGAGTTGTCGGTGTTGCCGACGGTCCACGTCTGGGCCGCGCTGCCGTTGCAGTCGTAGAGCTGGACGGCCGTGCCGTTGGCCGAGTTGGCGCCGGCGACGTCGATGCACTTGCCGCCGAGGCCGGTGATCGGCCCGGCGGCCGCGGCGCTCGCCGACGGCAGACCGTAGCCGACGGCGGCGACGCCGATCAGCAGGGTGCCCACGACGTAGGCGGCTGTTCTCCTGTGAACCATGGTGTTCCTCCGGGAAGGGGCGGCGTGCCGCCGGCCGGTTGGTGGCCCGGCGCGGCGGTTCGGCCCCGGCGGGCACCGCGAGCATCAGGAAATTGTATTAACAGATACCAGTACGTCGATTCGTCGTCAATCGACGACCGCGCGGCGTGACGGCTCCTGTTCATCCCGTCGTTGGCGGGGCGTACCTGCTGGTGACTATCGTCTGCGCGCTCGGGTGCGAGCCGGTGATCCCGGCGCGTTCGCCGAGCTGTTCGACACGTACGCGCGCTCGGTGTACAACCACGCGTTCCGGCTGCGAGTGGGAACGCGGACGGCACCCGCCGAGTGCCGTCCGCGTGGTCACCGCTCCCGGTAGGTGGCCAGGTCGAAGTCGGCGTGTACGCCGTCGCCGCCCAGGTCCTGCACCCACAGGCCGAGGAAGGCCCCGGTGAAGCCCCACGCCGCCGGCTCGCCGTCGATGATCAGCGCGGCGTGTTCGTCGGACAGGATGGTCGCGTCCAGCTCGACCGGCAGTCGCTGCCAACCGGCCCCGAGGTCGTAGTCGAAGCGCACCGCCGGCCCGTCGAACTCGGCCCGTAGGCCGACCCGGGTGACGCCGCCGACATGGACGGTCAGATCCGGGTACGCGGTGCGCCGCCCGTTGTCGGAGCTGAGCAGCTCCAGCACCGTCCGCCCGTCGTCGGCCCGGGTCAGGTAGAGGTGGTGCCAGTTCAGGGTGTTGTAGTAGGCGGTGATGCCGGCGAGCTGACGATGGTCGGCCGGCGCGAACTCCACCACGGTCTCCAGCGAGCACCCCATCGCGCCGACGCGTCGCCCGACCAGGCTGGGCGCCTGCCGACCGACCGGCGACTGCCCACCGTGGACCCGCAGGTACGACGGGCGGGTGTGCAGGTCCACCCAGTCCGGGGTGGCCGGCCGACGCAGCGTCGACCACCACCGGCCCAGCTCGGGGGCGTCGAAGTGGTCCGTCTCGGGCTCCGCCGGCCAGGGGTGCGGGGGCAGGTCGGGTGCGACGACCTCGTCCGCCGGCACCCCTCCGGCGATCCGCGGCCAGCCACCCGACGGCCACTCGACCCGCTGGATCGCGGTCTCCCGGCCCAGCACGCAGTTGCCAAGTGGCGAGTACGGGCGGCCAACCAGATGAGCCAGGTACCACTCGCCGTTCTGGGTGCGGACCAGGCTGCCGTGACCCGCCTTCTGCAACCGCAGGTCGGGCCGCCCGAAGGAGGTGAGCAGCGGCCCGTCCGGGTCCACCTCGTACGGCCCGAACAGCTCCCGGGACCGCGCCACGGTGACCTGGTGCTCCCAGCTGGTGCCGCCCTCGGCGGTGATCAGCCAGTACCAACCGTCGTGGCGGTACAGGTGCGGACCCTCGGTGAGCCCGGCCGGGGAGCCGGTGAACAGAATGCGGGGGCTGCCGACCAGACGGCGCGCGGCCCGGTCGTACCGCTGGATCTCGATGCCGCCGAAGCGGTCCCGGCCGGGTCGCCAGTCCGCGCTCATGCCCAGCAGCCACGTGCTGCCGTCGTCGTCGTGGAACAGCGCCGCGTCGAACCCGCGCCCGTGCAGTTTCACCGGATCGGACCAGGGGCCGCTGATGTCCTCGGCGGTGACCAGGAAGTTCTGCGGATCCCAGTAGCCGCTGGCGAAGCTGGCCACGTCGCTGTAGACGAGGTGGAACAGACCCTCGTGGTACGTCAGGTCGGGCGCCCACACCCCGTTGGAGTCGCCGCATCCACGCAGGTCGAGCAGGCGACGGTCGGTGATGATCCCACCCAGGCTGCGCCAGTTCACCAGATCACGCGAGTGGTGCACGAGCACGCCTGGATACCACTCGAAGGTCGAGGTGGCCAGGTAGTAGTCGTCGCCGACGCGCAGGATCGACGGGTCCGGGTGGAACCCGGCGAGGATGGGATTGCGGATCGACCGGGTAGCGGTCGCCACGTTAGCGATGTCGGTCGACACGAGCGCTCCTCTGGACGGGTGGTCTGTAACTTCCGGAAACTCGCGGTCCCGGGCCATTGAAGGTTGTGCCTACGCTAGCCGGTCTTTTCGCAATAGGACAGGGGTCTTGACCGTTACGACAACAGCTCGTAGCGTGCCGGCCATCGATCGGTATTACCGGCGAAGCATTGAAAGTTTCGGAGATCGGTAGATCCCCACCCCGCGCCCGCCCAGCCGGCGTCCGAGCACCCCGTGAGTCCCCGAAGGGATGGATCATGACCACGCACATGTCCCGCCGTACGCTGCTCGGCCTCGCCGGTGCCGGCGCCGGCGCCTACCTGCTGAGCGCCTGCGGCGACGACGGCGAGTCCAGCGACCCGAACGCCCCGCAGACCATCAACTGGTGGCACATCCAGAACACCGAGCCGATGCTTCCGGTCTGGGCGGCGCTGGCCACCGAGTACAAGACCGCACACCCGAACGTCACACTCGACATCCAGCCGCTGGAGAACGAGGCGTTCAAGGCCAAGCTCACCACCGCCACCCAGGCCGGCGACCCGCCCGACCTCTTCCAGTCCTGGGGCGGTGGCGTGCTCAAGCAACAGGTGGACGCGGGCCTGGTCAAGGACATCACCGACGACGTGAAGCCGTGGATCGGGGGTCTGCTGCCCGCCGCCATGGAGCCGTACACGATCGACGACAAGATCTACGGTGTCCCGTTCGACATCGGCATGGTCGGTTTCTGGTACAACAAGGACCTCTTCACCCGCGCCGGCATCACCGCCGCGCCCACCACCTGGGCCGGCGTGCTCGACGCGGTCCGCACGCTCAAGGCCGCCGGCATCACGCCGATCGCCCTGGCCGGCAAGGACAAGTGGCCGGCCCACTTCTACTGGTCCTACCTCGCGATGCGCATCGGTGGGGTGGGCGCGCTGCAGAAGGCCGTCGACGACAAGAACTTCGACGCCCCTGACCTCGTCGCCGCCGGCGATCGGCTCAAGGAACTCGTCGACCTGCAGCCGTTCCAGAAGGGCTTCCTCGGCGCCGCGTACGGCACGCCCGACGGGCAGGCCGCCACCATGGGCAACGGCGGGGCGGCAATGGAGCTGATGGGGCAGTGGGCGCCGGCGGTGCAGGCCTCCAGCTCCACCAGCAAGAAGGGCCTCGGCGACAAGCTCGGCTTCTTCCCCTTCCCCGCCGTCGAGGGCGGCAAGGGCGCCACCACCGAGGTGTTCGGCGGCGGCAACGGCTTCGCCATCGGCAAGGACGCCCCCGCGGCCACCGTCGACTTCCTGAAGTTCCTGCTCAGCGCGGACAACCAGCGCAAGTCCGCGCAGACCGGCGCGGTGCTGCCGACCGTCAAGGAGGCCGCGACGGCCATCCCCGACGCCAACGGCAAGCTCGTCGCGGAGACCCTGGCCGGCTACACCGGCTTCCAGCTCTACCTCGACCAGGCGTACGCGCCGGCGCTCGGTTCGCAGATCAACGACAGCGTCGCCGAGTTGGTCGCCGGCAACAAGTCGCCCGCGCAGATCGTCAAGGACATCACCCAGGTGGCGAAGACCGTCTGACCGTGACCACCCACCCATCCTTAGCCGGCGAACCCCCTGTGGAGTAGGCATGACCAGGCCATCGACCGTGTCGGACAGCAGGCACGGCGACCCGGCGACGGACCCGCCGGCACCGGGGCCGGGCACCGTGCGGCAGCGCGGCCGCCAGCCCCGGCCGGGCCGCGGCGGCGTCCTCGCCATCTTCCTCACCCCAGCGCTGGTGCTGTTCCTGCTGCTGGTCGTCGCCCCCATCCTGGTGGCCAGCTACGCCAGCCTCTACAAGTGGAACGGCTTCGGGCTGCCGGAGAACTTCATCGGGTTGGACAACTACACCCGCGCCTTCCAGGACCCCACCTTCCGCGGCGACCTGTGGCGCGGGTTGGTGCTGGTGCTGCTCTCCCTGGTCGTCCAACTGCCGGCGGCGCTGGCCCTGGCCATGCTGCTCAATCAGCCGCTGCGGGGCCGCGCCGCGTACCGGCTGATCTTCTTCGCACCGTACGTGCTCTCCGAGGTCACCACGGCCGTCCTGTTCGACCTGGTCTTCTCACCCAACCGGGGCCTGGGCGACGCGATCGCGACGTGGTTGAGCGCCGACGCCGGCGCGGTCTTCGCCGACCCCGACACCGTGCTGTACGCCGTCTTCCTCGTGGTGTCCTGGAAGTACTTCGGCCTCTACATGATGCTCTTCCTGGCCGCCCGGCAGGGCATTCCCAAGGAGTTGTCCGAGGCCGCGGTCACCGACGGCGCCACCGCCTGGCAGGCGTTCCGGCATGTCACCCTGCCGCTGCTCGGGCCGACGATCCGGATCAGCGTCTTCCTGTCGGTCATCGGCACCATCCAGCTGTTCGACATGGTCTGGGTGCTCACCCGGGGCGGCCCGATCCACTCGTCGGAGACCATGGCGGTGACGATGTACGAGTACGGCTTCCGCCGTTTCGAGGTCGGCTACGCCAGCGCGATCAGCATCGTCATGTTCCTGCTGAGCCTCGTCTTCGCCCTCTTCTACCAGCGCATCGTCCTGCGTCGGGACACCGCGGGCGCGATCACCAACCAGGGAGGCCAGCGATGAGCGGCACGGTGAATCGCGCTCAGCGGACCCGCAGCCTCGTGCTGCACCTCGTCTGCGCCCTCGTCGGAGCGCTCATCGTCGTACCGGTCTGGTTCGGCGTGCTCGGCGGCTTCAAGGACAACGGTCAGCTCGCCACCAATCCGTTGGGGTGGCCCGACCCCTGGATGCCGTCGAACTACACCGACATCCTGACGTCCGAGGTGTTCTGGCGGCAGCTCGGCAACAGCCTTCTCATCGCCGTGAGCAGCACCTTCATCGTCGTCGCCGCGGCCGCGATGGCCGCGTTCGTCTTCGCCCGCTACGCCTTCCGGGGCCGCGAATTCCTGGTGACCCTGTTCGCGATCGGCCTGATGTTCCCGTTCGCGGTGGCCATCCTGCCGCTCTTCGTCCTGCTGCGCGGCATGGGTCTGCTGGACAACCCGCTCGGCGTCATCCTGCCCCAGGCCGCCTTCGGGCTGCCGATCACCATCATCATCCTGCGCCAGTTCTTCCGCACCATCCCGGCCGAGGTCGAGGAGGCCGCCGTCCTCGACGGCTGCGGCTCGTTCGGGTTCTTCTGGCGGGTCCTGCTGCCGATGGCCCGGCCCGCCCTGGCCACCGTTTCGGTGCTGGCCGTCGTGACCAGTTGGAACAACTTCATGCTCCCGCTGGTCGTCTTCACCGACCAGAGCTGGTGGACCCTGCCCGTCGGGGTCCAGGCGTTCCAGGGCCAGTACACCGCCGAAACCGCACGGGTGCTCGCCTACGTCGTGCTGTCCATGGTGCCGGCCCTGGGCTTCTACGCGGTGGCCGAACGTCAACTCATCGGCGGCCTGACCGGCAGCGTCAAGGGATGAGGGGGGACCGTGGGCACGGAGAACGGCCAAAACGTCACCATCGCCATGATCGCGCGGTTGGCCGGTGTCTCCGTGCCCACCGTGTCCCGGGTCATCAACGGCCGGTCCGATGTCGCCCCCGACACCCGGGAGCGCGTCGAGGCGCTCCTCAACCGGCACGGCTACCGCCGCCGGTCACCGACCCGACGCACCGACGCCGCCCTCATCGACCTGGTCTTCAACGACCTGGACAGCCCGTGGGCCGTGGAGATCATCCGTGGGGTGGAGGACGTCGGCCAGAGCAGCGGCGTCGGCACCGTCGTGTCGGCCATCCACTGGCGGATCGCCTCGGCCAAGCAGTGGCTCGACAACATGCGTACGCGCTCCACCGAGGGAATCATCTTCGTGACCTCGATGGTGAACCCACCGTTGCAGGCCGAGCTGCGCCGACTCCACCTGCCGGTCGTCATCATCGACCCGGCCGGGGTCGACCCGCAGGAGTCGCCCACCATCGGCACCACCAACTGGGCGGGCAGCCTCAGCGCCAACCAGTACCTGATCAGCCTCGGCCACCGCCGCATCGGCTTCATCGCCGGCCCGCCGCATCTGATGTGCAGTCGGGCCCGGATGGACGGCTACCGGGCCGCCCTCGGCGCCGCCGGGATCCCCGTCGACGACGCCCTGATCCGCCCCGGCAACTTCTACCACGAGTCCGGCTTCACCGCGGGTATCCAGCTGCTGGCCCTGCCCGACCCGCCCACCGCCATCTTCGCCTCCAGCGACCAGATGGCCCTCGGCGTCTACGAGGCGGTCCGCAAGAGGGGCCTGCGGGTGCCCGACGACGTCAGCGTGGTCGGCTTCGACGACCTGCCGGAGGTGCGGTGGTGCTCCCCACCGCTGACCACCGTCCGTCAACCCCTGGCCGAGATGGGCATGCTGGCCGCGCGGACCGTGCTGCGGCTGGCCGGCGGCGAGAAGACCGAGAGCCCTCGGGTCGAGCTCGCCACCGAGCTCATCGTCCGCGACAGCGCCGCACCACCACGGTCGTGACATCGCTCAGCCGACGCGCAACGCGTCGTCGACGCCCGTCTCCCGGCGGCCGAGGTGCGCCGGATCCCGACCGGAGAGCAGATCCACAGCGGCCTTCAGGCAGGCGCCGTTCTCCCGGGACGAACTGAACCACCACGTCTGGGCGTACCGCTTCGCGCTGTCGTCGCCGACGCCGTTGGCGTCGATGCCGAGGCGCCGGCACAGCGCCACGGCGCGCGGGAGATGGAAGGACTGGGTCACCACAGTGGCCCGCCGCACCCCGAAGATCCGCTCCGCCCGCGCACACGAGTCGTAGGTGTCGAAGCCGGCATAGTCCGGCACCACCTTGTGCGCTGGTACACCTCGCTCCACCAGCCAGCTCCGCATCGCGGCCGGCTCGTTGTAATCGGCGTTCATGTTGTCGCCGGACACGAGGATCGCCCGGACCTTGCCGGCGTCGAACAGCCGTCGCGCGATCTCCAAGCGGGCCGCGAGGACGGGTGAGGGTGTGCCGTCCGCGTCGACCTTGGTGCCCAGCACCAGCGCGACCGGGGCGTCCGGCACCTCGGCCTCACCGTAGAGGTGGCCCTCCGCGGTGTCGCGGATCCATGTCACGCTGGCCACGGTGCCTCCGGTCAGCGCCACCGCCCCCACCGTGAGCGCGACGACCGCCCGGCGGACGAGTCGCCGATGTTCCCCGTACCACCGCCTGGCCGCACCGAATCGTCCCCCCATGCCGCACAGGTTATTCCGCCCGCGCTCACGCGAGATCACCGCCGCGGTCAGCGCGTCAGCTTCGGGTCCACCGTTGGCTGTTCGTGCCGTTGCAGCTCGCCAGGACCGCGGGGGTGCCGTTGGCGGTTCCGGCGGCGTTGGGCGTGAGGCACAGGCCGGACTGCACGCCGGTGACCGTGCCGTCGGTGGTGACGTTCCACTGCTGGTTGGTGCCCCCGTTGCAGTCCCAGATGATCACCCTGGTGCCCGGCGAGGTCCCGGCCCCCTCGGCGTCCAGGCACTTCGTGCCGTATACCTGGAGCTGTTTCGCGGCGGTCAACGTCCACTGCTGGTTGGTGCCGCCGTTGCAGTCCCACAGCGTGAGCTGGGTGCCGTTGGTCTGTGACCGGGACGGGACGTCCAGGCAGCGGTTGGCCCCGGTGTTGCGCAGCGGTCCGGCCGTACCGCTGGGTGGCGGTGTGGTGGGGCTCGTGGTGTCGAAGCCGAGGAACCGGATCGCCTGCGCGGCGTCGAACGGGATGGAGTGGCCGTACCCCTGGAAGCTGATCGCTTCGACGGGCGCCGTGCCGCCGGTGCCCCCGTACCGGGTACGGGTGGCGCTGGTCTGCGGGGAGTCGGTGAAGCTGGGGGTCTGCGACACGCCCTGCACGTTGGTCCACTGCTTGATCTGCTCGCCGAAGTTGACGTAGCTCAGCGTGGTGTCCGTGGTGCCGTGCCAGATCTGGAACCGGGGACGCTTGCCGGAGTAGCCGGGGTAGGCGCTGCGGACCAGGTCACCCCACTGCTGTCCGGTCCGGACGATCCGTCCGCCGGAGCACTCGCTGTTCCACTCCGCGCCGTTGGTGGTGGCGAAGCACCCGAACGGGACCCCGGAGGAGCTGAACCCGGCGTTGAACAGGTCCGGGTAGAGGCCGACCATGACGTTGGTCATCATGGCGCCGGAGGAGAACCCGCCGACGCCGATCCGGTTGGCGTCGACCGGATAGCGGCTCCGGACGTAGTCGACCATGGACTTGAGGCCGACCGGGTCGCTGCCACCGTCACGCCGCAGCGCCTGCGGTGACGAGACGTCCCAACACTTGCTGCTCCGGGTCACCGACGGGTAGATCACGATGAAGCCGTAGCGGTCGGCGAGGGTGCTGAGCCCGAAGCCAGTGTGCACCGCGGGGCCGCTGCCGGTGCAGTAGTGCAGGGCGAGGAGCAGGGCCGGCTGGGCCGCCACCCGGTCCGGCACGTACAGGTGCATCTGGAGGTTCGTCGGGTTGGTGCCGAAGTTGGTCACCTGGGTGAGCGACGCGGCCGACGCCGGAGTGGCTACCGTGACCACGGCCGTCATCGTCGCCAGGGCCGTCGCCAGCGTGGCGGCCAGCAGTGCGATCCTTGATCTCATCGGCGTTCCTCTTGTCGTGAATCGGGGGCCCGGCGGCAGCGCGGCGGTCAGCGCAGGCGGTCCACGACGGCGCCCGGGTGGTCCCGAGGCGCGCGGCGTCCGCCGCGCGTCACCGGCGGCTGCTGACAGATCCTGATACGACGTCCGGATGCCCAGCGGACGCCCTAACCACCGAGGTCCGAGCAGCGGAGGCCCTCCCGGTGGGCCACGGAAGCTGATCGCCTCGCATCGACTGTGAGCGATAACATGCCGTTCGTCAAGCCGTAACGTGTGACGTCTGTCGATTCCGTGCGTCGCAGTCCGAGTGACGCGCATCTTGAGATTGTCGAGCCGACAGTGCCATTGTGGTACGTCGATGAGAAGCCACGCGCGGGGCTGACCTCCGTCCACTGGGCAACCGGGATCCAGGTGTGATCTCCGGGGGACGGTGACACAAGCGATAGACCAACGAGAGCCAGCCGTCCCCGAGTTCGCCCGTCCCCGCGTCGCACAGTGACCGGCGGGCGGCTCATCTGCGCGAAGGAACCCCGCCCATGCGTACATCGAAGACCCGCGCGGCACTCCTGGCGGGCATGCTGCTCGCCGCGAGCGCGCTCGCCGGCGTCAACCCACCAACCGCCAGCGCGGCGGCCGATCCGGTCACCGTCACCGTCAACACCCGCGCCGGTCTGGCGACCGTGCCGGACACCGCGCTCGGCGTCAACCACGCCATCTGGGACTCGAACCTCGGCACCGCCCAGACATCGGACCTGCTCCGCGATGCCGGCGTGCAGATGATGCGTTACCCCGGCGGCTCGTACGCCGACATCTACCACTGGAAGGACCACACCGCGCCCGGCGGCTACGTCGCGCCGGGCACCGACTTCGACACCTTCATGGCGGCGGTCCGGCGCGCTGGCGCCCAACCGATGATCATCGCGAACTACGGCACCGGTACGCCCGCCGAAGCCGCCGACTGGGTGCGGTACGCCAACGTGACAAAGCGATACGGCGCGCGGTACTGGACCGTCGGCAACGAGAACTACGGCAACGGCCACTACGGGTCCGCGTGGGAGGCGGACAACCACCCGGACAAGAGCGCGACACAGTACGCGAGGCTGGTCGTCGAGTACGCCGACGCGATGAAGGCGGTCGACCCCAGCATCAAGGTCGGGGCGGTGCTGACGATGCCGGGCAACTGGCCGGACGGGATCACCGCCGGCAGCGACCCGGGCCCGTGGAACCAGACCGTGCTCTCCATCGCCGGCCCGAAAATCGACTTCGTGGACGTGCACTGGTACCCGGGCGGCACCGCCGCCGAGTCACTGGCCCGCGTCAACCACCTTTCGGACGCCACCTACCTGCTGCGGCAGCAACTCGCCCGGTACGCCGGCGCGAACGCCGACCGCATCGGCATCAGCTTCACCGAGCTGAACGTCGACGCCGGCCGGAACACCCAGCCGGCCGCGCTGTTCCTGGCCGACGTCTACAGCGGGCTGCTGGAGAACGGCGTCTTCACCGCGCACTGGTGGAACGTGCACAACGGCATGGGCACCGTGACGCAGGTGGCCGGCCAGACCGACTACGGCGACTTCGGCATGCTTTCCAGCGGCGCCTGCACCGAGGACGGCTCGGTCTGCCAACCGCCGCTGAACACACCGTTCGCGCCGTACCACGCGCTGACGATGATGAAGCTCTTCGCGAAGACCGGCGACCAGTTCGTCCGCGCCGGCACCGACGAGCCGCTGGTCACCGCCCACGCCGTCCGCCGGGGCAACGGTGACCTGGCCGTGCTGCTGGTGAACAAGGACCCGGACAACGCCCACCCGGTCACCATCGACTACGCCGGGTTCACCCCGTCGGCCGCCGCGCCCACGGTGTCCACACTGACCAACGGCGCCACCGGCATCGCCACCAGCCAGTCCGGCTCGGCGACCAGCCGGACCCTGCCGCCGTACTCGCTGACCACGCTGGTGCTGCGTGCGGCCGGCGCCACCGCCGGACGGCCGACGGCACCGGGCCAGCCGACCGCGAGCGGCGTCACCGACCGCGCCGCGACGATCACCTGGCCGGCGTCCACCCCGGGCGGCAGCCCGATCGCCAAGTACGAGGTGCACCGGCAGAACGGCGCGGTCAGCGAGCAGCTCGGCGAGACCGCGTCCACCTCGTTCACTGTCGACAACCTCGTGCCGGGCAGCAGGTACACCGTCAACGTGCTGGCCCGCGACACCGCCGGACGGGTCTCCTGGGCCTCGCCGCCGCTCACGTTCGCCACCGGCAGCCCCGCCGCCAGTACGTGCACCGTCCGCTTCACCACCAACAACGACTGGGGCAACGGCTACATCGGTGGCGTCGAGATCATCAACAACGGGACCAGTCCGATCAACGGCTGGACGCTCACCTGGACCTGGCCGACCGGCTGGCAGCAGGTGAGCAGCGGTTGGAGCGCCACCTGGGAACAGGTCGGCACCGCCGTCCGGGTCACGCCCACCACCGACAACCGGCAGATCGCCGCGGGCGGCTCCGTGAGCGCCGGCTTCGTCGGCGCGTACAGCGGGCCGAACGTGCTGCCCACGGCGTTCACCCTCAACGGCACCATCTGCGCCACCGGCTGACGGATTGGCCAGGGGCGTCGATGGTCAGGGCGGCTCGGGTTGGCCCCTGACGCACTCCCCGAAGTGTGTGATGCCTGTGAGTCATCGTGATGACTCACAGGCATCACCCTCATTCGGGAAGGGCCGGGCCCCACACGGCCCGGTGGATGTCCGCTAGCCGATCCGACGGGCGGGTGACCGGCATCGTGGACGTTATGCTGCGGGACCGGACCGACGGGCGGAGAGGTGGTCGATCATGACTCAGTCGCAGCCCCAGGTTGCCCTGCAACCGGACAAGCCGAACGCCGCGCGAATGTTCGACTACTACCTCGGCGGCAAGGACAACTTCGCCGCCGACCGGGCCGCCGCCGAGATGGTGTTGCAGGTCGCGCCGTGGATGCCCGAGGCCGCCCGGCAGGGCCGTGAGTTGATCGCCCGGACGGTCCGGCACCTCGTGCAGGAGCGGGGCATCCGGCAGATCCTCGACCTCGGGTCCGGGCTGCCAACCCGCGACAACGTCCACGAAATCGCGCACCGCGTCGACCCCGACGTGCGGGTCGTCTACGTCGACAACGATCCGGTGGTCTGCGCCCACGGCCGGGCCCTGCTCGCCGACTCGAAGACGGTGTCCGTGGTGCAGGCCGACCTACGGGACCCCGAGCAGGTGCTCGGCCACCCGGAGATCAGCGCCGCGATCGACATCGGCAGCCCGGTCGCGGTGCTGATGATGTTCGTACTGCACCTGGTGCCCGACGAACAGGATCCGCAGCGGATCGTCGCCACCTACCGCGACGCGCTCGCCCCTGGCAGCTACCTGGCGCTGTCGCACGCCAGCACCGACACGCACCCCGACCTGATGGCCCGGATCTCCGCGATCTACGCGCGGGCGAACAGCCCCTTCGTGCCGCGCAGCCACGCGGACGTCGCAAGGTTCTTCGGCGACTTCGTCCTGGAGTCACCCGGGCTGGTCAACATGTGGCCGTACGCCGAGCCGCCGGCCACCGACGACCCGGAGGTCGCCCGCACCGGCTACAGCGGCGTCGCCCGCAAGCCCTGACGCCCCTAGTCCCAGGGGCAGGACCGGACGGGTGGGCGTCATCGGGATCCGAGAGGGCGACGACCGTCCGTGCTACCGGCGCTCGTGTCTGCCCGGGGTGTGCCCGAAGGCGCGCCGGAAGACGTCGATGAACGCGCTGGCGGAGGACCATCCACACTGATATGCCACGGCGGTGACCGGTACGCCCTCGGCCAGCATCACCAGCGCACGGTGCAGCCGCAGTTGGGTACGCCACTGCGGGAAGGTCATGCCGAGGTCGGAGCGGAACAGGCGGGACAGCGTACGGTCACTCCCGCCGACCTGCCTGCCGAGCGCGGCCAGGGTGCGGTTGTCGGCCGGGTCGGCGTACAGGATCTCGCAGAGTGCCTTCAATCGGGGCTCGGTGGGCGTGGGTAGGTGCACGGGCTGCGTTGCCGAGGACCGCAACTGGTCGAGCAGGACGGCCCGTAGCCGCGCCCGCGCGGGGCTGTCGTCCTGCGGGGCGCGGGTGTAGGCGAGGATCAACTCGCGCAGCAGCGGCCCGACGGTCAGCACGGTCGGCTCCGTCAGACTCAGCGGGTCCTCGGTCGCGGGCAGGCCGATCAGGTGCAGTTCGAGTGCGCCGTGCGCCTGGTGAGCGTGCGCGGTTCCGGCGGGCACCCAGATGGCGCGGCTGGCGGGGACGACCCAGGCACCCGCGTCGGTGGTGATGGCCAGCACACCACGGCCGGCGTAGACGATCTGATGGTCGTCGTGGCGGTGCACGTCGATCACGGACCCGGACGCCAGCTGCTGGGCGCGGGTCGGTGCCACCGGTTGATGGCGGATTCTCGTCATTGGTTGGCAGGTTATCGGAAGCCCGACAGGTCCGGAAGCGGCGAGCATGGCTGCGTGCGGAGAAACAGAACGATCATCTTGCTGTCCGTCGGGCATGGTTGCGTGGACGTCTACCAGGGCGCTGTGGCCGCGCTCGTACCGTTCTTCATCGCCGAGCGTGCCTACACCTACGCGGCGGCCTCCGGCGTGGTGCTCGCCGCCTCGCTGCTCTCCTCGGTGGCGCAACCGCTGTTCGGTGCGCTGACGGACCGGTGGGCAGTGCCCTGGCTGTTGCCGCTGAGCACGATCCTGGGCGGACTGGGAATCGCCTGCAGCGGGATCACCGGTTCATACCCGCTGACGCTGGCGTTCGTGGCCGTCTCCGGGATCGGAGTCGCGGCGTACCATCCCGAGTCCGCCCGGGCCGCGCGGATCGCCAGCGGCGGAAGCCACGCGGGCATGGGTTGGTTCTCCCTCGGCGGCAACCTCGGCTTCACCGCCGCGCCCGTGCTGGTCGCCGCCGTCGTCGCCAGCGGCGGTCTGCGACTCACTCCGCTGCTCATGGTGCCGGCCCTCGCCGGCAGCGTGCTGTGTCTGCCCGTCCTTCGCGCGCTGCGCCCGACGGCGGCTGGTTCCGACACCCCGCGGTGGATCGGGACCGACGACACGGCCTCGTTCGGCCGGCTGTCGATGGCCGTGGTCTGCCGCTCCATCGCGTTCGCCGGTCTGAGCACGTTCCTGGCGCTCTACGCGCCGCAGCGCACCGGCGGAGGAACCCTGGCGGGAACGGCGGCGCTGGTGGTGCTCTACCTGGGTGGCGCGGTGGGTACGGTGCTCGGGGGCAACCTGGCCAGCCGCTGGGACCGGGTCACCGTCGTGCGCTGGTCGTACCTGGTGAGCATCGCCGCCGTCGCGGGGGTCGTGCTCGTCCCCGGGCCGGTGTTCTATCTGTTCGTGGCGCTCACCTCGGCTGGGCTCTACATCCCGTTCTCGCTCCAGATCACCCTTGGCCAGGACTACCTCCCGAACCGCGTCGGTACCGCGAGTGGCATCACACTGGGTCTGACCGTCAGCGTCGGCGGCCTGGTCAGTCCACTCATCGGCGGTGTCGCCGACGCGGCCTCCCTCCAGGTGGCCCTCGCCCCGCTGATTCTGATGCCCGCGCTGAGTTGGATGCTGTTCCGCACGCTCCCCGAGCCGGCCGTGCCGAGGCGCTGAAGCATGGCTCGACGGGCCACGGGCGACGAAACCGCATCGTGACCGTGAGGATCGTGTGGAAACATGCGCGACGTGGCTGACGAACACCTCTGGTACGCGCTGCCAGTCCTCACCGGTCGAAGAATCCGGCTGGAGCCGTTGACGCTCGAACATGCCTCCGGCTACCTCGCGGCGGCAGGCACCGAGCCCGACGACGCCGAAGTCTTCCGCTGGCAAAGCCCACCCGGCGGCGCGCTGCTCCAACCCGTCACCATCGAGGACGCGACCCAGCACATCACCACCGCGCTCGCCGCCAGAGCCACCGGCACCAGACTCCCCTACGCCCAGGTCGACATGCACACGGGTGAGTTCGTCGGAACGACATCGTTCGTCGATCCGCAACCCACTCTGTTGACGCTGTCCATCGGCTACACCTGGCTCGGCCGGGCCTGGTGGCGATCAGGCCTGAACACGGATTCGAAGCTCACCATGATGACGTTCGCGTTCGAAACCCTCGGCGCTGTCCGGATCGCCCTGCAGACCGACATCAACAATATCCGGTCTCAGCAGGCGATTGAACGATTGGGAGCGTCCCGCGAAGGCGTACTGCGCAAGCACCGGCGCCGGGCGGACGGCACCTGGCGTGACACGGTGCTGTACTCGATCGTCGACGACGCCTGGCCAGCGACGAAGGAGAAGTTGCTGGCACGGCAGGCGGCGCACGAGCAGAACTAGCGATCTATACCGTCGACAACTCTGACCTCTTGTCCTCCCACCAGCCGCGTCGATGCTGACGCTCCGCTGTGGAGGCAACTACGCTAAGGCAACGCTCGCAGGATCGGATCGAGCTGACGAAGCGTTCCACGCCGGGATAGCTGCAGGGCCGGCGCTGGTCTTCGGGCCGGTGGCCTGGCGAGCGTTCGTCGCCGAGGTCGCCCGACGGTCGTAACCAATCCCCGAACGCGCCGGAGCGCCCGCCCCCGAACTTGGGCGACGGGCGCCTCGGCGCGCCGGGTCCGTCAGGCGACGACGGACCGCAATGGCACTCGCGCCTCGCGCAGCGCGCGTACCAGATCTCTTGCGAACGGGTGCTCGTCGGCCTGGAGTCCCTGTGGGTTCGGGATCACGACGTACGCCGAGCCGTTCTTCGCGGACGTCCGGGCGTCGGTGGTGAAGCGTTCGACGATGGCCCGGGTGCGCGCCAGGTCACCCGCCGCCACCTGGATGGTGATCGGCCGCCACCCGCCGCCCAGGTCCGGCGTCACCGGCGCGGCGGCGGCGCTGGCGCGCGCCGCGTCGGTGCCCGGCGTCCGTCGGGCGGCCGGCGCGTTCGAGGGGTAGAGCAACGCGTTGGCCACCAGGTGCAGACCATTTTCGTTGTACGCGCGGAAGAGCGGATTGAACGCGAACAGCACCGCCCGACCGGCGCCGGTCGGCTCGTCGACGACGGCCGCGGTGCCCTTCAGTGTCTCCGCCCCGACGGTGTAGCCGTTGGCCCAGAAGGTGTCACCCGTCGGGTAGCTGAGCACGTTCGTCCCGGTGCTGCTGGGGGTGAGGATCGGGTCGCTGTTGTTGAACTCGAAGTCCTCCGCCGGGCGGCCCAGCGCCACCGGGCTGTCCCGGTCGACGTCGACCCGCAGGTGCGAGCCGATCACGAGATAGTCCGCCGGCTTGGTCTTCTCGGTGGTCGAGGTGAGCCCGGCGGCGCGGGCCACCCGGGTGCCCTCGTTGCGCAGCCCGACGTAGGTGTGACCCTGGGCGATCCACGCGCGCAGGTTGGCCTGACCGGCGGCGGTCAGACCGCCGGTGGCGCTGCTGCCGTCCGGCACCAGCAGCACGGTACGCCCGGTGAACGCCTCGGTGTTGTCGTTGATGTCGGCAGTGGTGACCGGTTTGAGGGCGAGCCCCCAGCGCTTGCCGAGCACGTAGCGGGCCTCGCCGTGCGAGCCGGAGGTGGTGGAGATGCCGGTGCCCTGGAACAGCCCCACGTCGGGCAGGTCGAGGTGGGTTCCGGCGGGCCGGCCGCCCGGGGTGAGGGTGACCCCGAGCCTCCTGGCCAGCTCGTCCACGGTCCGGTTCACCTTGGCGGCCGGGATGGCGACAGTGCCGGTGGTGAGGTCGCGGAGCAGCGGGACGCCACGGCCGAGCAGGCCGAAGGTGAGTTCCGCGGCGGCGGCCGAGTCGAGCGGGTACGTGTACGAGCCCCAGGGCCACGCCGCGCCGGCCCGACCGCCGGAGATCGCGCGAACGAGCTTGGCGTTCGGCCGGACCTTGTCTCCGGTGTAGATGGTGTTGATGCCCATCAGCAGCGGGTTGCTCCAGGACGACACGTCGTAGAAGTACGGGAACGGGACGTGCGGGTCCTCACCCATGACGGCCTGGATCCAGTGCTTCTGCGGCTGGTCCATCGGGATCCAGTACGCGCCCTTGGGCACCGTCACGTTGGTGGCGCTGCGCCCGCCGAAGACCCGCGCGGTGGGCACCCGGGTGGCCTTCTGCACCTCGTACACCTCGACGTCCATCCGGCGCAGCCGCTCGACGAGCTGGCGGACGTCGGCGAGCTGCCGGTCGGGCAGCAGGAAGTACGAGCGGATGGTGAGGTCCGGCACCGGGAACTGGACCTCGTTGCTGGGCTGCACCACCTCGTTCGGCTCCAGCGTGCCCGCCCTGCCCTGGGCGAGCGCGTCGGTCCAGATGTCGAAGTAGCCGTCCAGCACCTCGCGCTTGTTCGCGGCGGCCCAGCCGAGCGTCGACCACTGGGTGTGGAACTGCTGCTGGACCCGGTCGGCCACGGCCGACGCGCTGCCCTTCTCGTACGTCATGCCGGCCGCGCCGAAGCCGGTGGTCGGCACCGTGTCGCCGTAGCCCATGAAGAACATGTCGTACGTGTCGTAGTTGAAGTAGCACTCAGTGGTGACCGTCTCGCCGCAGGCCCCGTTGAAGCCGAAGCCGGCCTTGTTGGCCTCACCGATCCGGTTGATCCAGTCCACCGCCTCACCGGCGATCTCGTGGTGGATCGGGTCGGCGTTGGGCGGGAAGAAGTACTGCCGGCCACCCATCTCGTGCGCGTCGATGAAGACCTGCGGCGGGTAGCGGCGCAGCAGTTCGAGCTTGCCGTCGGTCTCCTGCTGGGTGCGGGCGAACCAGTCCCGGTTCAGGTCGAAGCCGAACTCGTTCTGCCGGCGGGTCGCGTCGCGGCCGTCCGGGTTCTGGGTGGGGACGATGATGGTGACCAGGTTGTCGTTGCGCTGGGCGACCGCGCAGGACAGGCCGGCCGCCAACTCGTACAGCGTCTTGAGCGCCGCGTCGGCGCCGCTCTTCTCGCCGCCGTGCACGTTCGCGGTGACCCAGACGATGGCCGGGCTGTCCTTCGCCGTCCGGGCGGCCGTTCGCGCGCTGGTCCGGCGCGGGTCGCGCAGGTCCCGGACGTCGTCGGCGATCTCGCGGAGCGCGGCGGGCCGCACGTGGCGCTCGTTGGACACCACCGCGTACGGCAGTGGCTGGCCGAGCACGCTGGTGGTCATGACGCCGGTGACGACCCGGTTCGAGGCGCGGTCGACGGCCCCGAGGTAGGTCCGGACCTCGTCGTTGGTGACGACCCGCTGCTGTCCCGCGCCGAGCGGGAAGCCGAGCACTGTCTCCGGGCTGGGCACGCTGCTCAACCGGGCGGTCGGGTCGCTGCTGCACGGGGTCGGCCGGGCGGCGCTCGCGGCCGACGTGCCGCTGAGAAGGGGAGTCAGGCCGAGCAGGAGTGCGACGGTCGCGGCACCCGCCAGCCGTTTCGAAGGGACGGTCCAGAACGAACGCGACGATGGGGCCATGTATCGGGTTCCCTTCTTGGGGGAAAGCCTCGCAGTGGCCGGAGCCTATGAATTGGCCGACACGACGGTCAAGCTCTGATCGACTTCGGTGACCGCGTGGGGTGCCGGCGGCGGGGCCGGCTGGCAGGATGACGGAGTGGGGTTGGCCTTCACCGGAGGGAAAAGACGTTGCCCGCGCCTCAGGAGACGATCACGCTCTCGGTCTATCCAGATCTTCCCGCCGGCGATGCTCGACGTTCGCTGGGCTCCTGGCTTCGCGCCGAAGACCGGCTCCGGGCAGGGGTGACCACCGCGCCGGCGGCAGGATCGGCGGTGCCTCCCGGCGAGGTGTCCGCAGCTGCCGCGGACGTACTGCTGGTCGCCGTTGGCAGTGGCGGCGCGGTCATGGTGCTGGTGCAGGCGATCGCCGGGTGGCTGACCCACCGCCGCGAGAACGTGACGGTGCGACTGACCCTTCCGAGCGGATCGTCGGCCGAGCTGGATGTGCACCGGGCTCGGGACATGGACCAGGTGACCGCGCTCATCGAGACCGCGGTGCGGGCGGTCGCCCCGGACAACAGGTGACTCTCTCGATCGGGTGATGAAAAATAGGTCGGGGACGCTCCTGACACCTACTTTTCATCACCCGATCAAGGCGTGAGCAACTGAGGGCCCAATCCCAGCCGGCGGCGGGCCGGGCGTGCAGCGTGCGGCGTGTGGCTACCAGGTGGTCAGGCCGAGGCCGATGGTCTTGGTCAGGGTGGCGTTGTCGTCGTCACCGTCGAGCGACCAGATCATCGCGCCGGCCAGGCCGGCCCGTCGGATGTAGAGCGTCTTCTGCAACACGACCGCCGGGTCGTCGTACGTCCACAACGTCGTACCGTCGAACAGCCAGGCGTGCCCGGCGCGCAGGTCGCGGTGCACGGTGTAGCCGTTGCCGGCCAGGGTCTTGAGCTTCTTGTAGTCCTCGTAGCCGGCCTCGAAGGTGGCCGGCGCGGGCCCGGTGGCCGGCTGGAACAGGCCGTTGCCGCCACCGGTGATGCCGGTCCAACCGCGACCGTAGTAGGGGATGCCGAGGACGAGCTTGTCCCGTGGCGCACCGCGGGCGATCCACCCGTCGATGGCCACCTCGACGGAGAAGTCCGGGTTGTCCGGGGCGCCGGCCGGAACGCGAAGCGCGGACTGCTGGTTGGCCCGCGCGTCCCAGCCGCCGTGGAAGTCGTACCCCTGCACGGTGGCGAAGTCCAGGTACTTGAAGATCTTGCGACCCTCGTAGCCGGCGTCCATGGTGGCCGGGCTGGCCGGCAGGAACGCGGTCAGCGGGTGGTGCGCGCGGGTCGTGCGCCCGTACGCGTCGAGCTGCCGGCGGAACTCGGCGAGCAGTTTGGTGAAGTTCTCCCGGTCCTCCGGGCGAATGACGTTGCCGGGCTCACCCGCCCAGTTGGGCCACTCCCAGTCGAGGTCGATGCCGTCGAAGACGCCGGCCGCGGCACCCGGGGGGCTGCCCGGGAGATTGCCCTTGAGGTACAGGTCGATGCAGGAGGTGACGAACGCCTTGCGGGAGGCGTCGGTGCGGGCCGCGTTCGAGAAGTACGTCGACCAGCTCCAGCCGCCCAGCGAGATCAGCACCTTCAGTGTGGGGTGCTTGGCCTTGAGCTTGGCGAGTTGGCCGAAGTTGCCGTTGAGCGCCTGGCCCGGGGCGTCCGCGACGCCGTCGACGCTCTCCTCGGCGGGGACGGGACGCTGGTAGTCGGCCCAGGCGTCGCCCTCGCCCGGCCCGCCGTCCAGGTAGCAGCGGCCGTCCTCACTGACGTTGCCGAAGGCGTAGTTGAGGTGGGTGAGGCGGCTCGCCGCGCCGGAGGTTTCGAGTTTCTTGACCGGGAAGGCCCGGCCGTAGATGCCCCACTGGGTGAAGTAGCCGACCCGGTGGTATCCGGTGCGGTCTGGTTTGGCGCCGGCGTTCGCTGCGGTCGGTGGGGCGGCGGTGACCAGCAGGGTCGCCAGGGCGACGACGGCGGTGA
Source organism: Micromonospora sp. NPDC005220 (assembly GCF_040607895.1). Taxonomy (NCBI): domain Bacteria; kingdom Bacillati; phylum Actinomycetota; class Actinomycetes; order Micromonosporales; family Micromonosporaceae; genus Micromonospora; species Micromonospora sp. NPDC005220. The sequence goes on along the minus strand of NZ_JBEXHP010000009.1, from coordinate 113,099 downwards.
GACGGCGGTGGCGGAATGGTCGCATCGGCACACTCCCACGAGACATCAAGCAGAATTAGTAAAGAGACTTATCTGATTGATGAAGTTAAGCCGGTCACCGTCCAGGGTCAAGAGCCGGCCAGCCGCATGGGGGATTGTGACGGCGTTACGGGTGGTTGCCAGGTGCTGACCCGCGTCCGTGCCCGGTCCGCCACCGCGCTGACGCCCTGACGGCAGCCGTCAGGGCGACAGGGCGGACGGGAACGGTCAGCCGACCTGGTCGTTGTCCTTCTGCGCGCCCCAACCGTGCCAGCGATCGATCTCGATCAGGGCGCTGACCCGGCCACGATCCCGGCGTGGGTACGCCTTGCCCGTGTAGTGCTCCGACAGCCGGTCGATGTCCGCGAGGTCCTCGTCGGGGCGCAGCTCGGCGACGTGCCCGATGATGCTGACGTGGGTGTACCAGCCGGCCTCGTCGAGCACGGTGAGGGCCACCCGGGGGTCGTTGCGGACATGCTCCAGCCGACGGCGGCTCTCGTCCATGTTCACCAGGATCCGGCCGTCCTCCCACAGGTACCAGGTGGCGGCGGACACCGGCTGGCCTCCGTTTCGCAGGGTGGTGATGACGGCGGGGTTCGGCTTCTGGAGCATGGCGACCGCGGCCTCGGGAAGCGGTGGCTTGGACATGAAGTCTCCTCTTTGCGTCAGGGGGTTACCCCTACGTTACGCACCATCCGGTCCGCTCTGGTCCGAATGGGGCGCATAGCCGGCTGAGGTCGACCCCGATCGTCGATGTACGTCGCGGTCGCCGTAGCGGGGGCGTGGATTCGCCCGATGGGGATGAGGCCCGCTCACCCTCCGTCCCAGGACGCTGTCGAGGTACCAGTTCGCTCGGCACCCGAGGGTGAGGTTGCCTGACCGAACGGGCCGGAGAGGAGAATCAGGTGGAGTACGAGGAGTTCATCAACACGGTGGCCTCGCGGGCAAAGGTGTCGCCCGATCAGGCGGCGACACTCACCCGCGCCACGCTGGAGACATTGGGGGATCGGATCAGCGCCGGCCAGGCTGAGGACATCGCCTATCAGCTTCCCGACGGGCTTGACGATCACTTGCGTAAACCGCCACCGCTCAGAAGGGAGGATCATGCCAGGCCGTTCGGGCTCGACGAGTTCGTGCGGCGGGTGGCGGACCACCCCGCCGTCGATCGTGCGCACGCCCGTGCCGGGGTCCGCGCGGTGTTCACCACGCTCCGTGAGGCTGTTACCCGTGACGAGTTCGATGACGCGGTGGCCCAGCTTCCGAAGGAGTTCCGGCAGGTGATCGAACCGGTGGGTGCCGGTGACAGGCAGCGCCGCGGCTCGTAGCGTGAGTTCTGTCAGCTCACCTTCGGGGTGGCGCGGGAGATGATCGCGGTGAAGTCGACGCCGCGCGGCAGGGTGCCGTACGCCTGGCCGTGGTCGCCGCCGAGCCGGGACGCGCAGAAGGCGTCGGCGACGGCGGGGTGGCCGTGCCGCACCAGCAGCGAGCCCTGAAGCACCAGGGCGAGTCGTTCGACGATGCGGCGCGCCCGCAGTTCGAGGTCGTCGAGGTCGGACAGGTCGGCGCGCACCTGGCGGACCGCGGCGTCGAGCCGTGCGTCGGTGCCGGCAGCGGCGCTCACCTCGGCCTGGAACGCCTCCATGACCTGGGGTTCCCTCACGAGAGCACGCAGGACGTCCAGGGCGGCGACGTTGCCGGAGCCCTCCCAGATCGAGTTCAGCGGCGACTCGCGGAACAGCCGCGGCATGCCGGACTCCTCGACGTAGCCGTTGCCGCCCAGGCATTCGAGGGCCTCTGCGGCGTGTGCCGGCCAGCGCTTGCAGACCCAGTACTTGCCGACGGCGAGGGCGAGCCGTTTGAACGCGGTTTCGCTGGCGTCGCCGCGTGCGGATCGGTCGGTCGCTCCGGCGAGGCGCATCATGAGGACGGTGGCGGCCTCGGACTCGACCGCGAGGTCGGCGAGCACGTTGCGCATCAGTGGTTGGTCGATGAGGTACCGGCCGAAGGTCTGCCGGTGGGTGGCGTGGTGGGCTGCGGTGATCACGCCTTGGCGCATCCCGGCCGCCGCGCCGATGACGCAGTCGAGGCGGGTCAGGTTGACCATGTCGAGGATCGTGCGCACGCCACGTCCCTCGTCTCCGACGCGCCAGGCGACCGCCTGCTCGTATTCCACCTCCGCCGAGGCGTTGGACCGGTTGCCCAGCTTGTCCTTGAGGCGCATCAGCCGCATCGGGTTGCGGGTGCCGTCGGGAAGGACACGCGGGACGAGAAAGCAGGTGAGCCCGCCCGGTGCCTGGGCGAGGGTGAGGAAGATGTCGCACATCGGCGCCGACGTGAACCACTTGTGCCCGACGAGCCGGTAGGTTCCGTCCGGCTCAGGGCGGGCGGTGGTGGTGTTGGCGCGTACGTCCGAGCCGCCCTGCTTCTCCGTCATCGACATGCCCGCCAGCAGCCCCTGCTTGGCCAGCGGAGGACGCAGCCCGAAGTCGTACGTCGTGGCGGTGAGCAGCGGTTCGTACCGCGCGGCCAGCTCCGGGTTGTGCCGCAGCGCGGGCACCGCCGCGTAGGTCATCGAGATCGGGCAGCCGTGGCCGGCGTCGGGCCGCCACGTGTAGAACTTGGCGGCCCGGGCCACGTGTGCGCCCGGTCGGGCGTCCGCCCATGGTGCGGCGTGCAGGCCGTATGTGACCGCGGTGCGCATCAGCTCGTGCCAGGCGGGGTGGAACTCCACCTCGTCGATGCGATGGCCGTAGCGGTCGTGGGTGCGTAGGGCCGGCGGATGCTCGTTGGCCAGCCGCCCGTCCTCGATGGCCCGCTCAGTGCCGCCCAGGCGGCCGAGTTCGTGCACCTCGGCGGCGGCCCAGCCGGCGCCCTCCCGCTCCAGCCCGTCGAGCAGTGCCGGGTCGTCCGCCGCGTCGTAGCCGGCGAGCGGGGGAACCTGGTTGAAGACCTCGTGTGTCGTCGTCACGCTCGCCACAGCCGAGCCTTCATCCGGTCGGTGCTTCGGTACGCCACGCAAGGATTGAACCACCGTTCAATCTTTCGCGACAAGGCGTCCTGCCGGGAACCCAGCCCGGGGCAACCACGTCGTAGGGGGCATGACGCGTAGCAGCGCCCACCTACCCCAGCCAACGGCCGCCAACGGCGCCCCCCGAGTCATGACTCCAGCTCGCGTGATGGGACTGGCCCTGGTCGCCGGCCTGGCGCTGGTCACCGGCTTTACGGCGGAGCCGGCCCCCGCGCCGCCACCTGACCGGGGAGTGCCGGCGGGCGGGTTCCGGCTCGTCGCGTTCGACTCCTGCCCGGAGGCGCTGCGGCAACTGAAGGCGGCTGCCCGGGCGTACGTCGGGCCCTGGGGGTTCGGGGCGAACGGGGACATCCGTACCTTCGGCCGCGCCGAACAGGCTGTTCCGGCCGCAGCGGGGGTGGCGGATACGGCGTCCAACGCTGCCGCCCCCGGCTACTCGGGAACCAACACGCACGAGGCCGGGGCCGATGAGCCGGACCTGGTCAAGACCGACGGCAGGCGGATCGTCACCGTGCAGCACGGCACGCTGTACGTGGTCGACCCGGCCACCCGCAGGCTGACCGGAGAGCTGGAACTGGCACCGGGCGCCGATCAGTTCGGCTGGGCCGAGGACGCCCTGCTGCTGCACGGTGACCGGGCGCTGGTACTGCGCCGCGACGGGTGGGCCGGGAGGGTGGCAACGGCCATCCCCAAGGGAGACGGGCGGGTCGTGGACGCCCCGGCGCCGGACGGCATCGTCGGCCCTCAGCTGATCATGGTCGACCTGTCCGGCCAGCCGAAGATCATCGGCGAATACCGGATCGACGGCGATCTGGTGGACGCCCGCCAGGTCGGCACGACGGTCCGGGTCGTGGTCCGCTCCGCGCCCCGGCTGAACTTCCCGCACCGGGAACGGGCCACCGATGAGCAGCGCACCACCGCCAACCGCGAAATCATCGACAACGCCACCGCCGACGACTGGCTGCCCCGGTACGAGGTCACCTCCGGCGGGCGAACCAGCGCCGGACGAGTCGGCTGCGAACGGGTGAGCCGGCCGGCCGTCTACTCCGGCACGTCGCTGGTGACCGTGCTCAGCTTCGACCTCGGTGCGGCCGCGCTCGGTGCTGGCGACCCGGTCACCGTGATCGCCGACGGCGACACCGTCTACAGCAACGGACCCCGGCTGTACGTCGCCAACGATCAGCGCTGGCGGGTGCTGCCGATGCTGACCGCGCGGAACATCGCACCGGATCCCAGGGACGAGACCACCGAGATCTACCAGTTCGACATCACGGGCACCGGCGCCCCGCGATACGTCGCCGCCGCGTCCGTACCGGGCTGGCTCGTCAATCAGTACGCCATGTCCGAGTGGGACGGGCACCTGCGAGTGGCCACCACCAGTGGCCGTACCTGGGGCGACAGGCCGAACTCGACGTCCAGCGTGTACGTCCTGCGTGCCGACGGCACGGCGCTGACCCAGGTCGGAAAGGTCACCGGGCTGGGCAAGGGGGAACGGATCTACGCGGTACGGTTCGTCGGCGGCACCGGGTACGTCGTCACCTTCCGGCAGACCGACCCGCTCTACACCGTCGATCTGCGTGATCCGGGGGCGCCGAAGGTGACCGGCGAACTGAAGATCAACGGGTATTCGGCGTACCTGCATCCGGCCGGCGAAGGACGGCTGCTCGGTGTCGGGCAGGAGGCGTCCGGCCAGGGCCGTATCCAGGGCACCCAGCTCTCGCTCTTCGACGTCTCCTCCCCGGCCACGCCGACCCGGGTCGCCCAGTATCACGTCAGACAGGGGCACTCCGAGGCGGAGTTCGACCCGCACGCGTTCCTCTACTGGCCGGCAGAACGCCTGGTCGTGGTCCCACTGAGCGTCTTCGGTACGGGCCGGCCGAGCAACGTGGCTGTGGCCCTGCGAGCCGGCGACGGCGGGTTCACCGAGGTCGGCACGGTCGACCACACGCCGGACACGGCAGGTCCCGAGGGTCTGACGCCGATCCGTCGGTCACTGGTGGTCGACGGAGTGCTCTGGACCGTCTCCGCCGGTGGCCTCAAGGCGACCAGCCTCTCCACGATGAAGACCCTCGGCTGGCTGCCTACTGCGTGAACGGTGTGGTGGTGTCCGGCGCGGGTCGTGCCGCTGTTCGGAGCGGGTCGGCCCGCACCCGCGTCCGGGGCGTCGCGCCTCGCCGGAGAAGATGTCAGCATGAGCGATCCCGTACTGCCCAGCCGTGTCGTGGTCACCGGTGCCACCGGCAAACTTGGTCGCGCCGTGGTCGCGCACCTGCGCGCCGTGGGCGTCGACGTCCTGGCGGTCGACCGCGTCGGCGGACGCGACCCCCGCGACGTCGACGGCGAGTTCCTGCTGGTCGACCTGACCGACTACGGGCAGGTGGTGGAGGCGTTCACCGGGGGCGCCGACGAGCACGCGGGCGGCGTCGACGCGGTCGTGCACCTGGCGGCGGTGCCGGCCCCCGGGCTGATGACGAACGCGACGACCTTCGCGAACAACTCCGCCGCGACGTACAACGTGTTCGCCGCAGCCCGGGCGGCCGGGATCAAGCGGGTCGTGTGGGCGTCGAGCGAGACGGTGCTCGGGTTGCCGTTCGACACCCCGCCGCCGTACGCGCCGGTGGACGAGGAGTACGCGCCACGGCCCGAGTCGACGTACTCGTTGAACAAGGCCCTGGAGGAGGAGATGGCCCGGCACTTCTGCCGGTGGGACCCGGAGCTGGTCATGGTGGGTCTGCGCTTCTCCAACGTGATGGACGTCGAGGACTACGCGCCGTTCCCCTCGTTCGACGCCGACCCGCAGCTGCGCCGGTGGAACCTGTGGGGCTACATCGACGCCCGCGACGGGGCCCAGGCGGTCGAGCGCGCGCTCGCGCACGACCAGCCCGGTGCCGACGTCTTCGTCATCGCCAACGCCGACACCGTCATGACCCGGTCCAGCGCCAGCCTGATGGCCGAGGTCTACCCCGGGGTCGAGATCCGTAAGGAGCTGGGCGAGCACGAGACGCTGCTCAGCATCGACAAGGCCCGCCGGGTGCTGGGGTACGAACCGCAGCACTCCTGGCGGGACCACGTCGACGTGCTGTAGGTCAGCGCGCCGCCTGGTAGGCGCGGCCGACGACGGTGGCGGTGCTGCCGGTCCGGAACAGCCCGGTCTGGTCCTTGTCCGTGGCGGGCAGGCCGAACCACGCGTACCGCTGGAGCCAGGACAGGCCGCCCAGCATCCGGGTGGCCGCGGTGAGGAACGCGGCCTGCTGCGCCTGGGTGGGGAAACGGACCCCGTTGGAGAAGTCGATCAGGGCGAACTCGGTCAGCCAGATCGGCAGCTCGTACCGGTCGTGCACCGCCTGGAGGTACGACTTGAGCTGGTTGACCGCGTTGGCGGTGGTGAAGTCGCCGCCGTACCAGTGCAGGGCGATGAAGTCGACGCGGTAGCCGCGTTGCTTCGCCCCGGCCATGAACCGGTCGAGCCATTCGCCCGGCCGGTCGCCACCCCAGGCCACCGCCGGGCTGCCCAGCGGAAGGCCGGTGGCCTGCAACTGCGGCCACAGCTCCAACGCCTGCTCGACGGTCATCTCCGCCTGACCCTTCAGGTCCGGCTCGTTGAACCCGAGCAGGTAGCGGCCGTTCTTCTCGGCCTGTTGCAGATTGCTGGCGGTGACGCTCTTCGCCCCCCAGATCATCGGGACGAACTCGGCGCCCTTCGGGCTGGTGACCCCCGGGTGGGCCACGTCCCAGGTGTAGTACCAACTCGCCCCGGAGCTGGCCAACGCCTGGCTGACGCCGTCGAAGGTCCACACTCCGACGCCCTTGCGCTTCGAGGTCACCGCCGGCGCCGCCGGGGCGACCGGACGCCCGGTTGTCGGCTTCGGCGTCGGCGTCGGGGTCGGGGTCGCCCCGGCCGGGCTCCTGGTGGCGGCGGGCGTGGTCGCGCTGGTCGCGCCGGGTTGCGGGCTCGTGGGCGGCGGCGCGTCGAGCGCCTGCGTCGCCGCTGGTGCGGGCGTCGGCCCGGTCGGCTGCACCACCACGATCACACCCGTCACCAGTACGGCGACCGCGGCGGCCACGACGAGCGGCCACAACAGCCGCCGTACGCCAACCGGGAGGCGGCCGAGCAACCCGCGTCGCGGGTCCGCGTGGGCGCCTCGGTTCCGCCTCGCGGCGTCCGCCTCACCCTGGCCGGTTACGCGCATCGTCTCGACTCCCTCACGTGGTCGTACCGCTACCTGACGTGGGCGATGACGAAGATCCGCCATCTGCCTCCCCTCAGGAGACTGGCCGGCCGGACCGGGATAACGGTTTCACCCGCGCTGCTGGCGGTCACCACCCGGCCTGTGCGGTCAGGGTCTGTCGCAGGTACGTCTTCGGCCGGGACCCCACTGTCGAACCGACCACCTCGCCCGCACGGAACACCAGCAGCGTCGGTAGGGACATCACCCGGTAGTTCCGGGTCGCTCTCGGGTTGTCGTCGGAGTTGAGCTTCGCCACGACCATCCGGTCACCGAACTCCTGGGCCAGCTCGGCGAGGCTCTTCTCGATGGCCTTGCAGGGCGGGCACCAGTCCGCCCAGAAGTCGACGACCACGGGCCGGTCGCTGGCCAGCACCAGCTCCGCGAACGTGTCGTCGGTGACGGTGACCAGCGAACCTACTTCCGCCTTCTGAGGCATGTCTTCTCCCGATGTGCGATCGCGTGGGTGAGTTGACTGTGCAGTTGCTGGCGCACCGCGCCGAGCCGGTCGATGACGGCGTCGACCTCGGCGATCTTGCGCTGCAGCACCAGCACCGAGTCCGGGCAGACATCGCCGGAGGTGTTGCCGGCCCGGAGGCAGGCGACGAACGGGCGGACATCGTCGAGGCCGAAACCCACGTCGAGCAGCGCCCGGATCTCCCGGACGACGCGTAGCTCCGCCTCGTCGTAGATGCGGTAGCCGTTGGCGGAGCGCTGCGCCCGTACCAGTCCGTGCTCCTCGTAGTAGCGCAGCGTGCGAGGGCTCGTGCCGGTCCGTTCAGCCAGCTCGCCAATGAGCATCCGACCTCCTCCATCGGCCCGTCGCGACCACGCTAAACCTTGTCGTCAGCGTCAAGGCAAGGACCGGGCGAGGCACGGTAGCTGGCAGAAACCAGCGGCGCAGGGTCATCGACGGCGACTCACCGAACCGGCTCCGATACTCGGTCGCGACCCGACCGAGGTGCACGAAGCCGTGTCGAAGGGCACCGCTGTGACGATCCGTTGCGGGCCGGCGACCGCTGCGCATATGGTCGTCGGGCACGCCGTCGAGCCGGAAGGAGGTCAGAACAATGTCCGATGTTCTGCGCCCCCTCCGCGCTCCGGCGTCCGCGCGGATCTGACCCGGGGCGCTCGCTTCCCGGAGGACCAACCCATGACTGATCTGGTCATTCGTCCGCTCGTCGCGGGCGAGGAAAACCTGTTCGACTCGATGCCCGATCCGCTGCCCCAACTGCGCCAGGTCGCGTACGCCGACGGAATCGCCGGCGGCGGCTACCGGCCCGAGACCACCTGGGTGGCGCTGCGCGCCGGCCGGTTGGTGGGCCGGGCAGCCTGGGCCCTTCCACCGGGCGCCGTCGGTGCCCCCTGGCTGGACCGGTTCGACCTGATCGCCGAGCCGGAGGTGGGCGCCGAGCTGCTGCACGCCGCCCACGAGGCGCTGGGCGGTCCCGGCCTGTACTACGCCGCGCTGCCGGCGCACTGGCGGCGTCGACCCGAGGTGCTGGCCGTGGTCCGGGCGCCCATGACGGCCGCCCGGCTCGCCGGGCTGGTCGAACGGGGGGAGCGGCTCCGCTGCTCCTGGACGGGCACCCCCCTGCCGGCGTCCTCCGGGCGGTACGACTTCCGGGCACCCGCCGATGCGGCGGAGATCAACGCCCTGGTCGCCCGGATCGCCGAGCCGGACGTGCTGACCGGCGTCGAGAACGCACGAGCGGTCGGCGGCGTCGATCTCGCCACCGACCCGCTGGCCTGGCTGGGCGAGAACACCGAGGAGTGGCGGGTCGCCCTGGCGGCCGGCAACCCGGTCGGGCTGGTCGGCACGGCCGGCGAAGCCTGCTTCCCACTGCTCGCCTATCTCGGCCTCCTCGACGAGGCGGCCCGGCCCGAACTGCTGGCCGAGGCGGTCCGGGTGCTGGCCGCGGGCGGTGCCCGCGAGGTCATCGCCGACGTGGAATCCCACCGGGTGACGGTGCTGGCGGAGTTGGAGCGGACCGGCTTTCGGCAGTTGCGTTCCAGGGTCGTCTTCGCGCCGCCGAACAGCAAGGAATAGCTGACCGGGTGCGCCCGGTCAGCCGGGCGCACCACCTCAGCCGGCGCGCGGCGCGACCGCCCGACGTGTCGTCGACCTCGCCGCCCGCTACGCCGCCTGAGTCTCGCCGGCCGTCTGATCTGGGTGGCCGGCCGCTGGCTGCGTTCCGCGCGCCCGGTCGAGCCCGTCGAGTCGGGCGAGGTCGGCGGTGCCGGACCGGACCACGGCCGATGCCAGCGCGATGGTGGCCGGCTGGCCCCCGTTCTGCTGCTCCGCGGCGGCGATCCGGACCGACTGCTGGAGATGCGCCCGCAGGTGACCGGCGAGCAGACGGTGAAACGACTGCCCGCTGGCCGCCCGCAGCGAGGTCATCTCCGCTGCGGTGACCATGCCCGGCATGTCGTGCCCCTCGTGCGGGTTCGTCGTCGGCGCGGCGGCGTCGGTCAGGAGCTGGCGGGCGCGATCCAGGTCGGCGCGCCGGGCGGTCGCGACCTCGGCCGCCGTCTGCCGCCAGGCCGGGTCGGTGGTCCGCTCCGGCACCAGATCGAGTACGGGCAGCAGCCGTTCGGTCATCGCCACAGTCAGTTGCAGCCAGGCGATGTCGGTGGGGTTGAACGACCCCGCCGTACCCGTCGGTGTCGGCGCGGTCGTCGCCGGGGGCGCGGTCACGGGTGGGGTGGCGGTGCCGGCCGCGTCCCGTGGCCCAGCACCGCAACCGGCGACGAGCAGCACGGCGATGAGCACTGTGGACGTCGTCGACTGGCGCATCAGACCTCCCTTCCGCCCAGGGCGGCGGGCCCGGGGGTGACCGGACCCGCCGCCGTGGAGTGAACCTGTCGCTCAGATCGGTCGACCGTCGTGACCGCACTTGATGACGGGACGGATGCAGTCCTGGACCCGGCGGGCCATCTCGGCCACCGGCCAGGCGTTGAAGAAGTCGCCGTGCATGGTGTAGCCCGGCCCGGAGGCCAGCCGGAACCGCGACGGGTCACCGGTGACCGGGTACCGCAGCACCTGCCGCAGCTTCGGCACGTGCACCGGGTGGGTGCTCGGGCAGGCCTGGTTCACCGGGTACGCCAGGTGGCTCTTGTGATCCGGCGAGTCGAGGTCCCGGCCGTTCCAGCACTGCGGGAAGTCCAGGTACGACTCCAGCATCGTGCCCGACGGGCAGTTGACGAAGTCCTTCGACGGGGGCACCTGCCCGGCGTGCAGGCAGGACCAGCGGGCGATGCTGTCGTTCGGCCCGGTCGCCTTCGCGTTGCCGGCGACGAGCCGCAGCCCCTGCGGGAACGGCTGGGTGTTCGCGACGACGTCGGCGCGTACGCCCTCGCCCAGGTAGTAGAACGTGGCGATCGCCGGTTCCACCGCGACGTTGTTCGCGTACAGGGTCGGCACCCAGTACGACGAGACGTCCACCGCCGGGTTGCAGGTGGTGGGCGAGTTGACCAGGTCCGGGAGGGTGGTCTTGGCGTTCGTCACCTTGCTGCCGAAGAAGCTGTGCATGTGCGACGCGCCGGGCAGCCCGGGGAAGACGATCGGGTCGTCGGGCAGCCGGTGGCTGTAGGTGCAGTCGGCGGGGAACTCGGCGACCCGGATGACGTTGGCGCCGAAGTCGGCGTCGGCTCGGCCGGGCGCGGCGTCGGCCCGGTTGGTGGTGGACACCAGGTACGTGCCGAGTAGCACCAGCAGGGCGCCGATCGCCGTGGCGAGGCGCAGTCGGCGGGGGATGCCGGAGAGGGGTGCGGCCCTGTCCATCGTGACTCCTGTCAGGGGACGGGTCAGGGACAGCTCCGGCGCCGCCGCCGAAGGCATCGGAGTTGTGCCTGGCCAGACTGGGGTGGTGGCCGGTTGGGACCGGTGTGAGAGAGCGCTCTCACTGCTCCCCAGCCTCACGCCGAAGTTGACAATTGTCAATACGTGCCGCAGTTGGTGGGAATGACGACGAAGGGCCGGACCCCGTGGTGGGGTCCGGCCCTGTCGGTTCGTGCTGTGCGGGGTGGGTCAGCTGGTGGCGTAGCCGCGGGTGGCGATCCAGTCGGCGAGGTGCTCGACGGTGACCTCGTAGGAGGCGGTGTTCGGGTCGGCGGAGTCGGCGATCTTCACCACGTTCCCGCCGTCGCGGTAACCGACGACGCTGATGTAGTGCCCACCCTCGAAGGAGTGGATACCACCGTCGGTGTCAGTGCTGGTGCCGGCGATGTTCGCGACCACGGCCCGGCCGTCGTCAACCGTCTTCACCACGTCGGCGCGCAGCTTGTCGGTCTGGGTGCCGTCAGCGTTCGGGCTGGAGATTTCGACGGAGTGGTAGGCATCGGCCTTACCGGTCTCCTTGTTCAGCACCGGGGTGATGTCGTTGATCGAGTTCGTGCCGGCCTCGGTGGTGCCCATCTCCTTGGCCATGGCGTCCACGCTGATGTCCTTACCCTGCACGGACAGGGCATTACGGGCCGCGGCGGGACCGCAGTAGTAGAAGTTCGGCTGGGCTTCGTAGCGCACACCCAACTCCCGCTCACCATGGCCGCCGCTCTTGCGGTCGGTCTGGGTCTGGGTGGCCGGCTTGGCGTCCGACGCGGCGAACGCGGTGGTGACGGGGCCGGCGATGGCGCCGCCGGTGAAGGCGAGACCGGCGGCGGTCAGGGCGGTCTTACGGATCAGATCGGTACGCATGATGGCGTGCTCCTCTGCATCGGGGGTGCCGCACGGTGCTGCAACTGGGGGTCAGTGCGACCGTGCGGGGGAAGTTCGTACGGGGGTTGCCCGGCGACCCGCTGAGGGGTCGGCGTCGGGACGGGGTGTAACGGTTCGCGGCGGCGGATCATTCCGCCTGCCCGAGGGTCGGCTTGCGCCTGCCCGGGGGTCGGCTCGTTCCGCCTGCCTGCGGGTCGGCCGGTGGTGGCGCTCGGCCGTGCGGGGGATGTAACCGGGGCGGCCGGTCGGGTGTTCCCGGCGGCTGCCGTGGCCCCACGACCTGGACAGTCGCGGTGGCCTGCCAGGTATAACGACCCCGCCCGGCCCCCGATTCCGCCCCCGGAGTGGCCCCGGCCACCCGACACCCCGGGTCAAACCCGACAATCCACCCGACCCGGTCGACCTGGTGAACCGGATACCGAGGCCATCGCGGGGTGATCGACTCGGGTTCCTGAAAGTCGCGGTGTCCGGGTGCCGGGGATACCCCGACTTCATGAAAGCCGAGTGGATCATGCCAGTCTGCGCCGTTCCCGCGCCCCGGCTCGGTCTGAGGCGGGTAGAGCGTGACGCGGATCGGCCCGCCTCGGGGGCGGAGCCTGGCGCGGAAGGCTGACTCGGGGGCAGAGCGTCCCGCGACCCGACCCGACCCGACCCGGCCCGACCAGGGGACAACGCGCCGGACGGAACCTCGCGGCCCGCATGATCGTGCTCGATCCAGGAAACAGGCCCCTCCCGACGCCACGAGGCCACTACATCCAGGTTCGAGCACGATCATGCGGGTTTCCAGTGCCGCGGATGCCCCCGACATCACGGAAGCCGAGTCGATGAGGACGCCGTATGGCAGCACGCGGGGTGCGGCGGTGGCAGAACGGTCCGGACGTGCGGGTGGGGCAGCCCGAACGTGTCGGACTGCCCCACCCGGAACCGCAGGGGTCGAATCAGAACCCGAGGACGGCCCGCCCGCCGACCACCGGCAGTCGCAGCTCGCTGTCGTTCGGCGCGACCCGTAGTTCGGTGCCGCCCAACGGCAGCAGGGTGTACTCCTGGTCGCTGGAGAAGACGACAACGCCGATCCGGTGTCCGGCCGGGAAGATGTAGTCCTTCGGCTCCATGGTCCACCGGTAGTCGTACATCTTGCCCTGCTTGACGGGCGCGGTGCGCGCGGCGCTGACGCGGTTCTGCGGGTCCGTCCAGCCTCGCGTCACCACGGTCGGGGCGGCGGTCGACCCGGCCGGGCCGTAGTCGACCAGGTACGCGGTGAGGTTCGCGTCCGGCTTGTTGTCGATCGCCATCCGCAGCCGCATCTCCGGCCGCCCCGAGATGCGCACGCTCTGCGTCAACTCGGGGGAGCGGTAGGCGAGTCGGTTGGCGCTCGCGGTGTCCGGGTTGGACACGAGGGTGTCCGGGTGGATGGTCCGGCCCTCGTCGACGAAGCTCTGCTCGACAGTGGCCCTCGGCGGCTTGCCGGTGGTGAGCGCGCCGGGTGCGGTGGCGTCGGTGGCGGCGAACCGCAGGCCGACCTCCCGCGCGCCCGGGTCGGGCCAGTTGGCGTACGTGGTGTAGGCCCGGTCCTCGCGCTGGAGCACCGCCGTCGGCTCGTCCATGATGCCGTTGCGCACGTTCCACAGCCAGAAGTCGAACCAGCGGTTCTCGGTCTGCTTGTACGTCCACGTCTGCCCACTGGGAAGGGTCACCGACGCGCTGCTGCCCGGACCACCGTGGCCGCCCTGGTGCAGCCAGATCTTGCGGGGGACGTCGCGCTTGGCGAGCTGGTCCCACCAGCCGGCGAAGTGCTCGGTCTTCACGTTCCAGTCGTTGAGGCCGTGCACCACGAAGACGCTGGCCTTGACGTCGCGGGCGTCGAGGTAGTCACGGTCCTGCCAGAACTTGGAGTAGTCGCCGGTGACCCGGTCCTGCTTCGCGGTGATGTCCGCGAGCTCGTCGGCGCACTGCCCCTCGGCGCGCGCCTGCCCGGCGGTGTACTGGGCCAGGATGTCGAGGTCCTCGCCCTGGAACGTGCCGGGCGCGACCACCAGACCGTTGGCCCGGTAGTAGTCGTACCAGCTGCTGATCGCGGAGACCGGCACGATGGTCTTGAGTCCCTTGACGCCCGTGGTGGCCACCTGGTTGGGCAGCGTCCCGTTGTAGGAGACCCCGGTCATGCCGACCGCGCCGGTGGTCCAGCCGGCGGTGACCGGGGCGCCGTTGGCGTCGTACCCCTTGGCCCGGCCGTTGAGCCAGTCGATGACCGCCTTGGTGCCCAGCGTCTCGGCCTGGTCGCCGCTGGTCGGGCAGCCGTCCGAGTCGCCGGTGCCGACGCTCTGGCCGAGCACCACCGCGTACCCGCGGGGCACGTAGTAGTCGTCCAGCGAGCCGGGCAGGTTGGCCTTCGCCTGGGCCCGCTGTGCGCCCACGTCGAGTGCGCGGCGCCCGTTGCGGTCGGTCAGGCCGTTCTGCGGCAGGTCGTCGACCAGCACGCTCGGGTACGGCACGTCACCCCAGGTGCCCTTGCGGTACGGGCTGTGCTCGAAGATGACCGGCACCTTGAAGCCCTGCGTGGCGGTCTCCCGGGGGCGGGAGATGTCGATCGCCACCCGGTCGGGTCGACCGTCGTGGTCGGTGTCCACCGGGGTCTGGACGAACACCCGCTCCTCGATCGCGTCGGCGAGCGAGAACACCGGTTGGGTCATGCCGCCGCTCACCACGATGCCGGTGGGCGTGGTGGGCGTGGGCGGAGCCGCAGCCGCGGGTGGGGCTGCGCCGAGGACCAGAGCGCCGGACACGCCGACGCTCAGGAGTGCCAGATGACGGGGTCGACGCATGCGCGTCTCCCTTCGGTTGGGCTGGTTGCCAGGGGTCGGCAGGGGCCAATCTCGAAGATCCATTCGTCGCCATGCTAGGTCCGCGGCGGCGTCCCGTCGATCCCCCTTGGACGTCCACCGCGGTCGGTCAGGGGGTCGGTGGTGTCACCGCGATGATCAGGTGGGCGCGCTGATCGCTGGCGTTGCGGTAGAGGTGCGCCAGGCGCGAGTCGAAGGTGACCGATTCGCCAGCGGTGAGGGTGTACGACTCACCGCCGATCTCGGCGACGACCTCACCGGTGATGACGATCGCGCACTCGGTCGACGGGTGCGCCCACGGCTCCGCGGAGCTGGCGTCGCCGGGCGCGAGGTGGGCTTGGAGCACCTCCAGGTGGGCGGATCCAGCAGCACGTCGGTCGTCGGGAGGACGACCTCGCCGGGGCGCTGATCGGCGACGACCTGCTGGACCTGTTCGCCTTCTCCGGCACCCCCGAGCAGGTGGCCTCGCAGGCGGCGGCGGTGTTCGAAGCCGGGGCGAGCCGGGTGGAGTTCGGCACCCCGCACGGGTTGACGCCGTACGGGGGGATCGACCTGCTCGGCCAGCGGGTGCTCCCTCTGTTATGGCGATGAAACCCCTCGTCTCACTGGCCCTCCCAGACCGCCTTCGCCCCGGAGTCGCCCGTGCGGAACACGTAATACACGGTGACGGCGGCGGCCACCAGCGACAACACCTGCAACGCCGGGGTCAGCAGCCGGGGGCGCGCACCCTCGGCGGGTCGCGGCGGGACGAGCCGGACCAGTGCCAGGGCCACCACGCCCAACCCGATGCTGGCGTAGAGCGTGATGTCGCCGAACTCCTGGTGCGCCTCCAGCTTCGGCAGGAACTCGGGGGTGACCCGGTTGGCGGCGCGCATCCGCTCGAGGAACGCGTCGCCGGAGAGTTTCGTCAGCAGGGCGGCGATCGGCGCGCCCACGGCGAGCAGCCCCAGCACCCAGCGGGTGTGCGGCCGGATCGGTGGGACGAACGCGTAACCGACCGTCAGCAGGGCCAGCAGCGGCACGAACACCACCGCGGCGTGCAGCAGCAGAGGATGGGCCGGGATGCCCATGAACTCCTCGAACATCGGCGTCTCCTCCGGTGACATCGGCCTGGACGTTGATCGTCCACACCGGGACGCTATCGGTACCACGCGGGCGTGTCATCCCCGTCGATCACTCACCTGTCGCAACGCAGCGTGGCCAGGTCGACGGCGTCCGCCCGCATCAGAGGCTTCTCAGGATGACCGACCCGTTCTAGCGCGGCCCCTTACCGAAATTGCTGCTCAGGGCGACCCAGGTGGCGCAGGGCAGCTCGCCGGGGGCCAACTGGGTGTGCGCCGGCCGCCAGAGTTCGGCACCCTTCGCGGTGACGCGGGCCAGGATGCAGTCGTACTGCGCGGCCCGCAGGGCCACGCCGACCCTGCCGTCCTTCGCGGTCACCTCCGGCACGATGGCCGGGTCCAGCTTCAGGTCGTCGATCGCCGCGCGGACGGCGGATTCATCCGGGCCGGCGGCCTGTAGGGCGCTCTTCAGGCGGTCGTCGACCCCGTCGAGCGACGGGTCCTGCGTGACCTGCAAAGGATCATCGACCGGGCACTCGATGTCGTCGTCGCGGCTGTCGTCGTCCGGGCCGAGCTGGAGGCGGAAGCAGATCGGCTCGTCCCGTTCGTCGATCACCGACCCGTCCGCGCCGATCTCCAACCCGTGGCCCATCACCCGCAGCACCACCGTCACACCGGTCCCCCAGTGCGTCTCGCCGGTGACCGAGAGGACCGCGACGTCGGGGTCCTGGCTGGCCGAGTGCACGTACTTGTCGGCCTGGTAAAGGTGGTCGTGCTCGAACCGAAACAGAATCTGGTCGACCTTCTTCGCGGCGTCGGCCGCGGCAGTCTCGTGAATCGGGTCGTCCGGTCGGTCAAGGTAGTGCCACAGACCTCCACCGACCAGCGCCACCACCAGCAGTACGGCCCCACCGAGAACCCATCGCCGTCTTCTTTTCCGCACGGACGGGATTATGGCGCAGCCGGGACGGCACCGATGACCCGCGCACGGCCGAGCGCTGATCCCCGGTGGGTCGCCAGGCTACCGGGAGCGCGGCAGGCAGTCCTTCTTGTACTTGAGGCCCGAACCGCACCAGCAGGCGTCGTTGCGCTCCGGGGGCCAGGGAATCCTCGCGCTGGGCCGCGCCGACACCTCGGCCGCGTAGCCGGCGCGGACCGCCACGTCGGCCGGGTCGCCGCCACGTCGACCGGCGACGGCGTGCAAACCGTCCACGGTCGCCCGGAACACCCCCAACCCGGCCTGGCCGGCGTCCCGCAGCCGAACCAGCTCGGTCTCCAACCGGCCCCGGTGCGCGTCCCAGTCCGGCCCGTACACCTCGGTGAGGGCAGGGTGCTCGGCGAGCAGACGATCGAACTCGGCCCGGGGCCAGAAGAGCAGATCCGACTCGGCGCCCCGACGTTCTGCCGCCCGCCGCACGAGCTGGGTCTCCAGCCGGTCCGCCAGGTCGTCCTGCCGGTCGTGCGGCAGGTTCAGATTCCGGCGTACCCGATGCCGCTGTTGCAACAGGAAGAAGGTCACACCCGGCGCGTCCGGCGGACCGAGATCGACCACCGGGTCGATCGCGGTGCTGGCCGGCCCGGACGCGGCGGTCGCCCGCTCGCTGAGCACTGTGTCGACCGCCTCGCTCAACCACGACTCGGCGATCGCCGAACGCCCACCGGCGTCCAGCGCGGCACTCACGTAGGCGGGGGCGTCCGGCTGCACGAGCAGCAACGGGCGCAGCGCTGTCAACTCCGCCATCGCCTCGTCGTCGCGACCGGCCTGGAACAGGGCGCGGGCCCGCAGCGCGCGGGCGAACCCGGCTCGAGGATCATCCGCCGACGGGTACGCCGCCAGCGCCTGCTCCGCGTACCGCAGCGCGGCCTCGGGCCGCGACCGGATCTCCGCGATCTCGGCGGCCAGCGTCAGCGCGTCGCCGGCGTCGTCCGGATCCTCCAGCCGGCCCTGCTCGGCGGCCTCCGCCAGGTCGGCGGCGACACCGAGCGGATCGGCCGTCCCGAGCGCCGAGCGGCGAAGTTCGGCGAGGTCAGCCTTGGTGAGTACGTCTCTCGTCGGCACGATCTCACGGTACGTCGGGGTGCGTGCGGTATGCGGCCAGATCACCTGTTACGCAGCTCTCACGCCGCCCACCGGGCGGACTACGACCACGCGCCGGCCGCCGCTGCCCGGGCGGCGTAGGTGTCGAAGTCGAGCGGGTCCCGTCCGAGAACCCGACGTACCCCGTCGGTTACCTGACCGACTGGCGCATGACAGTGGCTGCCGACATGCTGGCCGAATCGACAGCGACGGTCGCCGCCGTGGCGCGTCACCTCGGATACGCGGACGCGCTCGGCTTCAGCGCGGCCTTCAAACGCGTGCACGGCATGAGCCCGACCGGGCATCGACGGCTCACCCGGGTCGACGCCACAGCGGCGTGACCGGCAACCGACCGGGCCCAGAGCCGGTCGTCGAGTGGTCGCGTCCCCGGGCCGCCGCCGGCCCGGGTGACGCGTCCGCACTTGACCAGCGCGAGCGTTACTCCACGTCGCCGCCGCGGCCGGCGGACGCGGCCGGGGCGCTGCCCCAGACCGCCTTGGCCCCGGAGTCACCCACCCGGTAGACCTGGACCAGGTTCGCGGCCGCCACGACCACGGCAAGCACCGCGACCACCACCGCGACCCATCCAGGGGTACGGCGGGATCCAGTGGTTTTCCCTGCCGGCTGGGCTGCCCGGCGGTGCAGCCAGAACAGCGCGACGGCGGCGACCAACAGCGGCAGCGCGAACCAGATCAACGTGTCCCCGAGCTGGGCGTGCACGCCAGGGTCGCCGACCCGCCGCTCCAGGCCCTCACCGGTGGAGGAGGCGACCGGCACCGCGACCGTGGCCAGCGCGGTGATCAGCACGACGAGCCCGCCGTAGCGACCCCGCCAGGATGGCCGGATGGCCAGCGCGGCGACGCCGATCGCGGCCAGCGGCAGCAGGACCACCACGGCGTGCACCACGAGTGGGTGCAGTGGAAGTCCGTTAACGGTGTCGGGCATGAGATCTCCTCGGCGCTCGGGATATCACTGCCAGTCACCATATTTCGCGTTTCTTGCGAAATTCTTGCGCGTCCCGTTCAGCACGCGGGTAGCAGCAGCGTGAAAGTGGCACCGCGACCCGGCGCCCCGCCGACCTCGAGCGACCCCCGGTGGGCCTGCGCAACCTGCTGCACCAGCGCCAGGCCCAACCCGAAGCGACGGCCCGTCCCGCCCGTGCCGTGCGCGAAACGGCCGAGGAGACGATCCGCCTCGGCCGGGTCGAGGCCCACCCCGTCGTCGGTGACGTCGGCGGCAATCTGTCCGTCACGGTGTCGCACGGTCACTGTGACGTGCCCGCCAACGGCCACGTGCCCGACGGCGTTGTCCACCAGGGCCGTCACGGCCCGACGCAGGGCAGTGCGACCACCCCGGACCAAGGCCGCCTCGGTGGCCTCGACGCGCAGCTCGACGTCGCGTTCCCGCGCGTACGCCGACATGCTCGCCACCACCTCGCGGGCCACCTCCGCCAGGTCGACCACCGTGTCCGGCGGCGGCTGGTGCTCGGCGGCGGCGGCCACCAGCAGATCCTCGACGACCTCGCCGAGCGCCCGCGTGTCGGCCACCAACTGTTCGAGCTGATCGGTGAGCTGTTCCGGAGGCTGGGTCCGGGCTCGGCGCACGAGCAGTTGCGCGCGGGTGTGCAGCACGGTGAGCGGTGTGCGCAGCTCGTGCGACGCGTCGGCGACGAAGCGACGTTGCAGGGTCAGCGCGGTGGCCAGGGGCGCGACGGCCCGCCGGGCGAGCAGCGCCCCGGCTGCCAGCGCCCCGGCCAGGCCGGCCAACTCGGCCACCAGCAGCGCGACGCCGAGTTGTTCCTGACGCTGGCGCAGCGGCGCGAGGTCCGCGGCGACCGCCCAGCGACTGCCATCCGCCCGGTGGTCGACCTGCACCCGGACTGCATGATCGTCGCCCGCGTCGGTGTCGTACCGCGTCGGCTGCCGCCGCAGCGCGTCCTCCAGGACGCCGACCAACTCCGGTGACGCGCTCCTGGTCACCTCGACCGCGTCGGTTCCGCTGGCACTGCGGGCCAGAAACTGACCGGGCGGCGGGTCGTCCACGTCCTCGGCCATGGTGAGCACCTGACCCAGTTCCGCATCCAGAACGCGGGACTCCTGACGACTGGAGAGGACGAACATCACCGCGCCGACCAGTAACACGACAACGCCGATCGCCGCGGCGGTCTGTGCCACACTGCGCCGTCGGGAGCGGTTCAGCTGAGCCTCGTCCACCCGTCAGCCCGTACCGATCCGGTAGCCGAGACCGTGCACCGTACGAATGACGCCCCGACCCAGCTTCCGGCGCAGGTGATGGACGCAGGCGTCGACGCTGCCCGGCGCGTCGGCGTGGTCGAAAGTGGTACTCAGCAGCTCCGCCCGGGTGAAGACCTTCGTGGGCCGACCGGCGAGGGCACGCAGGACAGCGAACTCGCGGGCGGACAGCGGAATCTCCTCGCCGTCGTCGAGCACCCGCCGGTTACCCACGTCCAACCAGCGTCGTGGCCCGAGCGGCAGTCGACTCGCCGCGTCCTGGTGCCGGCGGCGCAGCGCCCGGAGCCTCGCCAGCAGCTCGGGGACCTCGAAGGGTTTGACGAGGTAATCCTCCGCGCCCGCGTCGAGCCCTTCCACCCGGTCGTCGACGGAGCCCCGAGCGGTGAGGAGCAGCACCGGACAGGTCACCCCGCGCTCCCGCAACCGGGCGACCAGTTGCAGGCCGTCCAACACCGGCAGCCCCCGGTCGATGACCATCAGCTGGTAGTCGCGCGCCAGTGCGTGGTGCAGGCCGCTCTGCCCGTCGCCGGCCACGTCGACGTCGTACCCTTCCTCGGCCAGCAGATCGGCGAGCAGCGCGGTCAGCGCACGGTCGTCCTCGACCAGCAGCAGGCGGGGCCGGGTGCTCTCCACCCGACCAGTATTGCCCTCCCGGCGATCACGCTCCGGCCAGTGCGGTGATGGCGTCGCCCTCCGCGCACGCCCCACGCTCTCCCGACCCGGTCGCTGTTTCGGCCCGGGACGGTCAGAACTCCTCGTACACCGCCGGGTCCTGGTCCGCGAGCCGCCCGTCCGGGCGGCCCAGCGCGGTGATGGCCTCCACCTGCGCGTCGGTGAGCTTGATGTTGAAGACGTCCAGGTTCTCCGCCTGCCGCTGCGGTGAGGCGGCCTTGGGTAGCGGAATCACCTGACGGGCCACGTGCCAGGCGAGGATCGTCTGCGCCGGGCTGACGCCGTGCGCGGTCGCGATCTCCACGACGACGGGGTGCTCCTGCAGGTCGTTGCCACGGCCGAGCGGGCTCCACCCCTGCACCAGGATGCCGTGCTCCCGGTGGTAGTCGATCGCCTCCTGCTGCGGAAAGTACGGGTGCACCTCGATCTGGTTGACCACCGGGGCGACCCCGGTCTCGGCCACCAGCCGCTCGATGTGCTCGGGCAGGAAGTTGGAGAGCCCGATGTGCCGAACGAGCCCACGCTCGCGCGCCTCGATCAGCGCCCGCCACGCCTGCACGTACAGGTCGACCTTCGGGTTCGGCCAGTGGATCAGATACAGGTCGATGTGGTCGAGGCCGGTGCGGAACACACTCTCCTCGATGGTGGTCAGCGCCTCGTCGTAGCGGTGGTGCCGACCCGGCAGCTTCGAGGTGACGACCAGCTCGTTCCGCACGTCACCGGCCGAACGGGCGGCCCGGCCGACCGCGCCCTCGTTCTCGTAGTTCACCGCCGAGTCGAGCAACCGGTAACCCGTCCGGATCGCGTGCCCGATCGCGTCGACACCCGCCGAGCCGTTGAGCCGGTACGTACCGAGGCCGATCGCCGGCAGGGTCGTGCCGTCGGCTGCCGTCAGCTGGGGAATCGCCATGATTGGGACCCTACCCGGACGACGTTGGTGGGGTGCTGCGTCAGCTACGACCACGAGATAGGCGGTGGGCCGAAGGCGCGACGACCGGCCCGCACGGCCATAGCGGCGAGGGCAGCGTTGGCGCCACCACCAATCACAGCGCCGATACCGAACGGCGCCGCTCGACCGAGAACGATGATCCCCTGCTTGGTCCCGTACTTCGTGATGAAGTGCCTCCCCAAGACCTTGTTGATCTGGCGCAGCGTCTCGGCTGGGACCTTGGCGACAACCTGACGTCCCCAGTGTTGCCCCGTACGCTCGGCGACCTTGGTGATGGTGGCGGAGCCCGACCCGCCGAGCATGATTCCCATCACGATCGTCCGGCGGCGCTCAATCTCGTCGATGGGGACTCCGTGGACCTCGGCGATCGAGAGCGCGAAGAGGGCGCTCAGCTCAAGAGATGAGAGGACCTCGCCGGCCGACAGTGCCAGTGCGAGACCCGTGCCGACGCCGGGCGCTGCTGCAGCTCCTCCCACCGCAGCACCCGTCCCGGCCAGGGCGCTGACGTACATCCGCTCCAGATTGCGGATCACCTCTGCCGGCGTCGCCTCTGGGTTCCGCTGGCGGGCCCGGGCGATGTTCTTGCGCACCAGTGCGCTCTGGACGTCGATTGCCTTATCCAGGAGGTCGAGGACCCGCTGCCCACGTACGGCTGCTTCCGGAACCGACACGTCCGGCGAATCGTCGTGGTTCGGTACGGAGGGCTCGTCCTCGGGTCCCTCGGTCTCAACGGCCATCTCACAACCTTCATGATCGAGAACGGAAACATCACACTAGGTGTCACGGTGGTCACCCCGACTCGGCCGCAGCGGCACCTCGTCACGCTGAGTGTCCACACACGATCGGCCGAACAGGCTGAGCGCGTCTGGCGGGCGGGGCGGAGCGTCACGGTGATGGGAACCTATCGGTTCGCGGTGCGGGCGGTCGGCTGAAGTCGTTCGAGCAGGGCGCTCACCTCGGTGTGCAGGCGACGCAGCTCCGTCGCCGTCGGAGCCAGCTCGTAGCAGTGGTGGTGCGTGGCGGCGGAGAGCGTCCCCCAGGCGAACGCCACCCGACGGGCGGTTTCGCTGCCTGGACCGAGCCGTCCGCGCAGCATCAGCTGCTTCGCGCGGCCCTGCCGGCACGCAGCCACGGTCGGCTTCACCCGCCGCCAGTAGGCGTCGATGCCGCCTTCGAGGGCGAGCCGGATCAGGCAGGCGCAGGCCCGCGGCCACCAACCGGCGGACACCGCCGCGGCACCGAGCACACCGGACCCGCGCAGCAGCTGATCGGCCGCCGCCAGGCAGCGCTGTGGCGTCGGCGCGGTCACGACAGCGCCGCCGCGAGGAGGCGGGCGTCCGCGACCAGTCCCGGCAAATCCGTCAGGTACGCACCGTGCACGCCTTCCCGACACGCCTGGTACGCGTTGACGGCCCGTCGTCCGTGCCGACGGCCAAGCCAGTCGAGCACGTCACCACCCTTCTCGGCGTCGTCGAACACCGCCAGGGCGACGATGGTGGCGACCCGTCGGGACGCGTCCTCAATGGCCACCTCGATGTCCGCGTGCGGGACACCGCGCGCTACCCGGGACCGCCACACCGCCCGGTGGCAGGCAGCCTCGACCGCAGAGCGGCACAGCTCCGCGACCACCGGCCCGCGTACCTCGGCGGGGATCTCCTCGTTGCGCGCCAGCGCGTACGCGTCGTCCAGGTAGCGGGTCACCGGGTCGGAGCCGGGCCGCAGCGTCACCACCGACTTCTCCGCGCGGGTCACCTCGATGATCCGTGCCTTGCCGAGATCGAGTCGGCGGACCGCGTCCGGCAGCCGGGTGTCATGGGTGAAGACGACCACCTGTCGCTGCTCGGCCAGCTCGGCGAGGACCCGGGCGAGGCCGTCCACCTTCGACGGGTCCATGCTCTGCACCGGGTCGTCGACCACGATGAACCGGAACGGGCTCTCCGGGGCACAGCTGCGGGGAAGGAACGTGGCCAGCCCGAGCGCCTGCATCTCACCCTGACTCATCACACCCAGAGCGGTGCCGTTGTCGGCGCCGTCCACGCTGACCGGGAAGACCACCCGCCGCCGGGTGTTCAACCCCTCCAGCGTCATCGCACCCAACTCGACGTTGCTCTCCTGCCGCAGCTGCGCCCAAATTCGCTGCGAGTGCCCGGCGAACGGCGCGACCCGCTCGCTGCGAATCTGCGCACCGGCGTCCTTCAGCCAGGCGCGCGCGGCCTTCAACCGGGTCAGGGTCGCCTCCCGCGCCGGCAGCCCGTCGGCGGCGGCCACCCACTCGCGCACGTCGGCCGCCGCCGCCCGCCAGCCGGTGTCGCGCTGCCGCAGAAACCCCTCGGCGTACGCGCGGGCCGCGTCCGCCGCCGCCACCACCGCCGGGTACCGCGCGGCCAGGTGGTCGGCCAGCTCGGCCGGCTCCCCGGGTACGCGCCGGAGCGTGGCAACGGCGTCACGCAGCGCCCCGACCGTCGGCTCCGACCCGGGGCCCTCGGGCACCGCGAGGTCGTCGATCAGGTGGTGCGTCTGCCGCAGCAGGGCCGTCAACCGGGTCGTCGCCGTCTGGGCGGCGACGCTGCGCTGCCGAAGGTCGGTCAGCGACTGTGCGGCGGCGGCCCGCCACCCACCGTCCAGGGTGCCGGTGGCGCAGACCGGGCACAACCCGTCGCCCTCGTCCTGGTGTTGTTCGAGGGCGAGACGGAGCAGTTCGGCGCTGCGCAGCGCGGCCCGGGACCGGCCACCGTCGTACCGCTGGGCCTCGGCCGCCGCCTCCCGCAGCTGACCGGCCAGCCGGGTCACCTCGTCAACCGGCGGCAGGGCGAGGGCGGCGAGCTCCCGGCAGAGCAACACCTCCCGGTCGGTGGTCGCCTCGTCCGGCTCGTCGAGGATCGCCGTCACCCCCGCGAGGTCGACCGCGCCCCGGCCCCGCAGCAGCGCGGCGGTCCGCCGGGCCCGATCGTCGGCGATCCCGTCGAGCGTGTCGACCAGGGTGGCGCGCTGTGCGCGTACCCCCTTGATGGTGGTGTCGTGCGGCCGGGTCGCGCGCAGCAGACGCTGGTCGGCGTCGGTGAGCGCGTCCAGCCCGAGGATCGCGAAGAGCGCGTCGAAGAGCTGGCTCTGCGTGCCAGCGGCGAGCTTGCCCAGCTCGGCCGCGGTGAGGAACGGCCGGTACAGCTCCAGTGGACGGGCCAGACCCAGCTCGGAGAGGTCCGCATGGCGGCCCCGCGCGCTGGTGACGGTCACCTCGGCGTCGGCCAGTTCGGCCCCGACCGGCCAGGCCCGGTGCACCCGGGTCGGCGTGGCCACCCCGTCGACGCGCAGCTCCACACCCACCCAGCACGGGTCCGGGCTGTGCAGGTTGCGCCACCCGGTACGCCAGACGCTGGTCTTGTCGGCCCACCGGGCGCTGTCCCCGGTGAGGGCGAGTTCGGCGGCCTCGGCGAAGCTGGACTTGCCGGAGCCGTTGCGACCGACGACCAGCGTGAAACCCGGCCCGGGGCCGATCTGGATGGTCCGTTCCGGGCCGACGCCGCGGAACCCGGCGACGGTCACCGACTTCAACCAGATCCGTTCCGCCGGACCGTCGTCGGTGGGGGAGCGGGGGTCGAGCCGGGTGGGAGTGCCGGCGAGCGCTGCGGTCAGGTCCTCCTCGCTGGTGAGGGCGGCGAGGACGAGTTCGGCGGTCTCGGTCGGTACGTCGTCAGCGGCGGCCAGTCGGTCGAAGATCAGCTCGACCAGCGGGGCGGTGGGCTGCGAGGGCTGGGTCATTGTCGTCTCCAGGCGTGTGGTGTCCGCGGGCCGACGGCTCGTCGGCCCGCCCGGGTGAGCGGTGGAAGGGGGGAGGCCGTTGTCGGCCCGGCTGGGGCGAGCAGCGGAGTCGGGAGGCGGTGGTGGTCGTCGAACGCTGTGGAGCTGATGTCGCAAACGAATCAGTCGTTCAACGTCGTGCCGCTCCGGGCACCCCGGCGAGTGGTCAGAGCGTGGCGTTCGCGTGCCAGTCGCGCAGGAACGCGTCGACCAGGGCGTACGCGCGAGGACGCAGGTCGAAGGACTCCTCCCGCCGGCGGCGGGCCATGTGCGACAGGCCGTCGGCGGCCTCGTTGAGGGCGTGGCCGCTGTGCCCCTTGACGTGCGCGAACGTCAGGTCGGGGCGGTGAGCCACCTGCTCGGCGAGCCGGACCAGGGTCGGCTGGTCCGACCAACGGCGCTGCCGCAGGCTGTAGCCGGCGGGCATCGCCTCGTTCTCGCCGGCCTGCCAGCGGTGCAGGTAGCGCAGGGCGGCGAGGCTGTCCAGCAGCACCGTCATGCCGACCGGCACGTCGTCGTACCCGGTCAGCAGGTAGTCGACCGCGCGCAGCTCGTTGATCAGCACCCGGGAGGCGCCGGTCGGGTCGAGCCGGCCGGTGCCCCGGCCGAGCAGGCCGTAGTGGCCGTCGCTGACGACGTACCCGATGCCGCCGACGCGGCCCTTCCAGCTGGCGTCGGTCGCGGCGACCAACTGCGCGGACGTCGTCGCCCAGCGGACCACCCGGCCGCGACCGCGCTGCTGGTCGTCGCCGGCCCGGCGGTGGATGCCGTGGTCGGCGGCCAGCCGCTCGGCGGTGTCGAGCAGCTCACCGGCGGAGGTCAGCTCGTCGTAGTGGGCGGCGGTGAGCGCCAGGCGGACGGCGTCGCCGATGCGCTGGCAGTCGCCGCAGCGGGTGCGGCGCGTGAAGGCGCGCAGGGTGAGAGCGCGGTCATGCAGGGGAGGGGGGAGCAGGGCCAGGGTGCGGAGGAACTCATCGGGACGCACGACGCCTCCTGACGTCTAATGAGGGAGGAAGGGCTTGTTGCGCGCTACAGAGCTGATGGCGTAGACGAATCAGGCGGGCGCGATGGTCCAGTTGCCGTCCGCCGTCACCTGCACGAGCGCGGGCGCCGTCAGCGGACGGACTCCCGAGTAACCACCGATCTCGTTGACCAGCAGGCCACCCTCGCCGGTTTCCAGGGAGTAGGCGTGCACCACGAAGTTGGAGCTGCCACGGGAGTGGGTGATCTTCACCGCGGTGGCCTCTCCGCCGAGCACGATGACGTTGTCGCCCTTTCCCGACGCCTTTCCCGAGAGGGCCTTGGTGGCCATCTGGTCGACCGACCCGATGGTCAGGGTCCAACTGCCCGTCGCCTCGACCTCGAACTGAGTGGTGAGCGCGCCGTCCTCAAGGTTGATCCAGCGCTTGCCGCTGTACGAGCCGATCTCGTTGACCAGCAGGCCGTCGGGCCCGTCGCTGCGCAGGACAGTGTTGCTGCTGCATCGACAGGTGAACTTCACGACGGCCAGATCGGTCAGCTCGGGAATCCGCACCACGTCATCACCCCGCCCCTTGATCACCTTGGGCTTGGGCGCCGGCGGGGTCGTGGTCGGAGCCGCCGTCGTCGGCTGGGCGCTGGTGGGAGCGGCCGTCGTCGGGGCCGCGGTGGTCGGCGATGCCGTCGTGGCAGCGGGGGTGGGGCTGCTGGAGTCCTGGCCGCTCGCGCTGGTCGAGGACTTCCCGTCGTTGCTGCTCACCGCCCCGATGACCGCACCGCCGCAGCAGACGGCGATGACCAGGGCGATACCACCCACCGCCCACGCCCGGACGTGGGACCTCTTGCCAGGCGTGGCCGGCACAGGGGCGCCGAGCAGCATGCCACCCGCAGGGGTGGTGGACGTCGGGTCGGCAGTGGGCAGGACCGGAGGCTGCGACGGGTCAGCGGGCTTGCCGGCCGGCATCGGGGTGGTCGGGTCGGTCACGGCAGGACTCCTCTGTGAACAGGTGGCGGTGTGAACAGCCGGGGATGCCGGGGCGGGCGGATCGGTGCCCGCCCCGGTGCGGGAGGGAAGGTCAGCTCAGGGCGACGTCGACGCCGCCGGAGAACATCGAGTCGTGCAGCTCGAGCTTGGTGAGCTTGACGTTCTTCGGGATGTCGAAGACGACGACGCCGGTGACCTGGTTGCCGGGGTTGATGTCGTTGAGGAACGTCTCGGCGTTCTTGTTCGCGTAGATCGCCGCGCCGGTATCGGCGGAGTACTCGGTGCCGTCGGCCGCGTACGCCTTCTGGCTGCTGCCGTCGAACATCTGCGCCTCCTTGCCGATGTTCTTCACGTTGACCGTGACCAGGCAGAACTGGCCCTGCGCCTTCTGGCCGAGCGGCTCGCTACCGACCTTGGCCACGCCGCACTTGGCGGACTTCACCGTGAACTCGAACTTCCCGTCCCGGGCCGCCTCGCCGACCTTGGCGGTCTTCGCCGCCTTGTCCTCGGCCTTGGCGCCGGCCTTGTCACTGCTGGAGTCGCTCGCCTTGTCGGCGGCTCCCGAGCCGCAGCCCAGGGCGATGAGGCCGGTGGCGAGCAGAGCGAGAGTGGTGGTCTTGCGCATCGTTGTCCTCCTGATGTGAACGTTGCGGGGTCAATAAGAGCATCGTCCGACAACACTGTCAACAGACATTCTCGTGCTTGACAGATGTGCGAGACTTTCGGCGTGCAGGAGAACCCGACCATCACGGCAGCGGAGATCGCCCGGCTCGCCGGTGTCGGTCGCGCTGCGGTCAGCAACTGGCGTAAACGGCATCCCGACTTCCCCGCACCGGTGGGCGGGACGACGGCGAGCCCCGAGTTCGACCTGATCCAGGTCGAGCAGTGGTTACGCACCCAGGGCAAGCTCCCCGAGCTCGCCACCGCCGACCGGCTCTGGCGACACCTCGCCGCGGCCAGCGACTCCCCGGCCGCCGGCCTCGCCGCCGTCGGCGCCCTCCTCCTGGCCCGCCAGCGCGGCTCCCGCAGCGGCAGCGTCGACGCGCAACTCGCGCCGCTGCTGCCCGACGTCGACGCCCTCGCCGACGAGTTGGGCCCGCAGGGCGCGTTCGACGAGCTGTGGCAGCGGTTCTCCGCACCGGGGCCCGGCCGCCCCTTCGCCACCCCCGACGACCTAGCCGACCTGATGATCGGGCTAGCCGACGTCGGCGGCGGCTCAGTGCTCGACCCAGCCGCCGGCTCCGGCGCCATCCTGCGAGCCGCCGTCCGCGCCGGCAGCACCTCCGTCTACGGGCAGGAACTCGACGGCGACCTGGCTCGGCTCGCCGGCCTGTGGCTGGCCCTGCACGACGTACCCGGGGAGGTCAGCACCGGTGACTCGCTGCGCGCCGACGCCTTCGCCGGCCGCGCCGTCGACGCCGTCGTCTGCCACCCACCCTTCGGCGCGACAAACTGGGGCGACGAGGAACTTGGCCACGACCCGCGCTGGATCGTCGGCACCACACCCCGTACCGAACCCGAGCTGGCCTGGGTGCAACACGCCCTCGCCCACCTGCGGGTCGGCGGGCACGCCGTCCTGCTGATGCCACCCACGGTCGCCAGCCGCCGCGCCGGCAAACGCATCCGCGGCGAGCTGCTACGCCGAGGTCACCTACGTGCCGTCATCGCACTTCCGCCGGGCGTGGCCGCTCCACACGGCGTACCCCTGCACCTGTGGGTGCTGCGACGCGCCGCGACTGACGCGCCGCCACCGGCGCGGGCGCTGCTGATCGACGCCGCAGGCGGCGACCTGGCCGACACCGCGCCGCGCGTGCTGGCCGCGTGGCGGGCCTTCACCGCCGCCCCGGACGGCGACGTCGAGGAGGCCGGGTTCGCCCGCGCGGTCCCGGTCATCGAGCTGCTCGACGAGGAGGTCGACCTCACTCCCGCGCGCCGGCAACCCGCCGTCGTGGGCGAGGCTTCCGGAGAGCATCTGGTACGCACCAGAGAACGACTGGCCGCCATCGTCGGCGAGCTGCCGGCGCTGCTGCCGCAGGTCACGCCGGCGCCCGACGGGCCGGAGGGCCTTTTCCTCACGGTCGGGGAGCTGGCGAAGACCGGGGCGCTCCAACTGATCGGCCCGGTTCGCGCCGGCACGTCCACACCCGCACCGGACGGGCCACCAGTGCTCACCGTTCAGGACGTGCTCGCCGGGGTGGAGGCGTCCGGGCGGGTCGACGACCGGTTCGGGCAGGAGATCCCACTGGCGGTGGGGGACGTGGTGGTGCCGATGATCGCGCGGCAGCTCACTGCCCGGGTGGTCACCGCCAAAGGAGCGCTGTTGGGGCGCAACCTGTACCTGCTGCGTCCCAATCCGGCGGCGTTGGATCCGTGGTTTCTGGCCGGTCAGCTGCGGACGTCGGCGAACGAGAAGCAGTCGTCGAGTCTCTCGGGGACAATGCGGTTCGACATCCGGCGGGCGCAGGTGCGGCGACTCTCGTTGGAGGATCAGCGGGCGCACGGGGACGCGTTCCGGCGCCTCGACGCCTTCGAGTCAGCGATGCGCCAGGCCGCGTCGCTCGGAGCGGAGCTGGCCCAACTCACCGCCGACGGCCTGGCTCGGGGAACGATCCGACCGGACGCCGCGCGGTGACCTCAGACCTCGACGATCGGCCAGTCGTCGCCGAGTACCTTGCGCACCTGATCGGCCCGAGACGTGATGAGGCCGGCAGCGCTGCTGATCGCGAGGAACGCCGCGTGGCCGGCACCGAGGCGGCCGGTCTGCCGGGCCATGCCCCCGATCACCGGGCAGTCGTCGGCCCGGTCGACGTGCAGGGCCGGCGTGACGACCTGGACGGCCGGGTTGCGACGCAGCATCGCCAGGTACTCGTGCTCGGTGTGGTCGAGCAGGCTGTACGCCTCGAGCAGGCAGACCAGCGGCACGGCAACAGTCGCATCGGCGTCGGCCGCTGCCACCATGGCCTCACCGACGGCCTCGACGCCCTGGGCGTACGCCATCAGGGCACCGGTATCGAGCACGTAGACCGGTGCGTTCACGCCGCACTCGGCCGGTCGAAGTCGGCGCGGACCTCGTCGACCGGACGCTCCAACAGCTCCGCCACCCGGGCGATCGCCGCCTCGCGCATCTCCGGTGTCACCTGGCGAGAGGCGAGGCGCCGCGCCGCGCCTTGCGGGTCGTACGGGAACTCGCCGTGCCCGGCCGCCCGCAGAGCGGCCCGCATGTCGTCGGATTTCCGACGCCGTCGCAGCGCTTCGGTGACATACGCGGAGACCTGGCGGGCCGGGAGCGCATCCAGCTGCTCGGCCACGTCATCAGGGACGGAGATCGTCACACGCCGACTCATACTCGCGAGCCTAGCGAAGTATGAATCCTCCGTCAGCGACGACCCGCTGACACTCGGTTGATCATCTCCACCGAGTGGGGGACCCCGACAACGCCGGCCAGCAGCAATACTCCTGACGTAAGGCAATCGAAAGGAACCTGGTGAGCACCAAGCACCAAGAGCTCGCAAAATTCATCTGGTCGGTCGCCGACCTGCTCCGCGGCGACTACAAGCAGTCCGAGTACGGCCGGGTGGTCCTTCCCCTGACCGTCCTGCGTCGGCTGGACTGCGTGTTGGAGCCGACGAAAGACGCGGTGCTGGCCCGGCATGCGCAGCTCAAGGACATGGGCGTGCAGAACATGGACCCGGTGCTGCGCAAGACCGCTGGACTGTCGTTCTACAACACCAGCGAGATGTCCTTCCGCAAGCTGCTCGGCGACCATGACAACGTGGCGCTGAACCTGCGCGCCTACATCGGCGGCTTCTCGCCAGGCGCGGTCGACGTGCTGGAGAAGTACGGCTTCGACACCCAGATCAGCCGCCTCGCCGAGGCCGGCCTGCTCTATCAGGTGGTCGCGAAGTTCGCCGACATCGACCTGCACCCGAACGTGGTCTCCAACCACCAGATGGGCTACGTCTTCGAGGAGCTGATTCGCCGCTTCTCCGAAATCAGCAACGAGACCGCGGGTGAGCACTTCACCCCGCGCGAGGTCATCAAGCTGATGGTGAACCTGTTGCTCGCTCCCGACGAGGACGACCTGGTCACCCCAGGCATTGTCCGCAAGGTCTATGACCCGGCCTGCGGCACCGGCGGCATGCTCAGCGAGGCCCAGGACCACATCCAGGCGCACAACCCGCACGCCACCGTCGAGGTGTACGGGCAGGAACTCAACGGCGAGACCTACGCGATCTGCCGCTCCGACATGATGCTGAAGGGCGGCGATCCGACGAAGATCGCCTTCGGCAACTCGTTCAGCCAGGACGGCCACGAGGGTGAGCGCTTCGACTACATGCTCGCCAACCCGCCGTTCGGCGTGGAGTGGAAGAAGGTCGAGAAGTTCATCAAGGATGAGGCAGCCCGCGGCCACGCCGGTCGGTTTGGTGCCGGCCTGCCCCGGATCAACGACGGCTCGCTGCTCTTCCTTCAGCACATGATCTCGAAGATGAAGCGCCCCGAGAACGGCGGAAGCCGGCTGGCGATCGTCTTCAACGGCTCGCCGCTCTTCACCGGCGGCGCCGGGTCGGGGGAATCAGAGATCCGCCGGTGGATCCTGGAGAACGACCTCCTGGAGGGCATCGTCGCGCTGCCCGACCAGCTCTTCTACAACACCGGCATCTCCACCTACTTCTGGATCCTAACCAACCGGAAGGAACCGGCACGCCGGCGCAAGGTCGTGCTGCTCGACGGCCGCGACTACTGGACCAAGATGCGCAAGAGCCTCGGCGACAAGCGCAAGATGCTCACCGACGAGCACATCGCCGAGCTGACTAAGACGTACGCGAAGGCGCTCTCCATCGCGGACGATCCGGAGCACCCGCAGCACGGCAAGGTGAAGGTCTTTAAGACCACCGACTTCGGCTATCAGCGAATCACGGTCGAGCGGCCGTTGCGGCTGCGCTTCGAGGTCACGGAGGAGACGGTCGCGCTGCTGTCGGAGGCGCGGGCGGTGCTCAAGTACGCGGAGCGGGAGTCGCTGCTGGCGGCGGCGAAGTCGCTGATTGGTACGTCATCTGCGACTCGGACTGAGTTCGCGATGAAGCTGAACGGGCTGGGCAAGTTGCCGACGGCGGTGGAGAAGGCGGTGTGGGAGGCGTTCTCGGTCAGCGATCCGGAGGGGGAGGCGCAGACCGACCGCAAGGGCGAGCCGCTGCCGGACCCCGACCTGCGCGCGAACGAAAGTGTGCCTCTCGACGAGGACGTCCAGGAGTACCTCAAGCGCGAGGTGTTCCCGCACGTCCCCAACGCTTGGTTGGACGAATCCAAGACCAAGCTAGGATATGAAATTCCACTCACCCGTCACTTCTATGTCTACCAGCCACCGCGGCCCGTGGCCGAGATCAATGCTGAGTTGAAGGCGCTTGAGGCAGAAATTCAGACCCTGCTCGGCCAGGTGACCGCGTAATGAAAGGGTGGCATCCAGTTCCTTTGTGGACGTTGGTGTCCGAAGTGCGCTCTGTAGTGGATCCAGCCTGCCTCGGGCCTGAGGTTTTCCATTACAGCATCCCGGTGCTCGAAGTGAGCGGCGACGGGCAGGTCGAGGACGCTGCAGAAATTCGTTCGGCGAAACTTTGCCTTCGGGGTGGCGAGGTCCTGATTAGTAAACTCAACCCGCGAAAGAGCCGCGTTGTTATCGCCCGAGCCTCGGCCGGCCCGGTTGTCGCATCAACCGAGTTCGTAGCACTACGCCCGCAGACCGTCGACTCTCGGTTCTTGTTTTACCTCCTGTCTTCTGAAACAACCCGTCAATCACTAGACGCTCAAGTGCAGTCCGTTACCAGGAGTCACCAGCGAGTGAGTCCGGAGGACATCTTGCGATTGGACGTCTCGGCGCCAGAGCTTGAGGAGCAGCGGCGAATTGTCGAATTCCTCGACGTCGAGCTTGGTCGGCTGAATAAAATTGAGGACCTGAGGGCGGCTCAGCTAAAGGCACTCGCCGAGCATGTTCAAGCGCTGATCTCCGAGGCTGTGACCCCGGGCATTCTGAACGAAGCTTCTCGGGACGCTCGGCTTCCGTGGCTGCCAGTACTTGCCAGGGACATTCCTCTCGTCCGGCTCGGCTATGTAAGTCGACTTCAGGGCGGGCTCACTGTCGACGGAGCCCGCAGGAGAACCGACGACGACGTCACCAGACCCTACCTTCGGGTGGCAAATGTTCAAGCAGGCTACGTTAGCCTTAGCTCGGTCGCCGATATCACAGTGCCTCGTGCGCTGGCCGCTCGAAGCACCTTGCGGCCCGGGGATGTCTTGATGACCGAGGGCGGAGATCTTGACAAGCTTGGGCGAGGAACAGTCTGGCGTGGCGAGTTGACCGACTGCCTCCACCAGAACCACGTTTTTGCGATTCGCGTTGACAAGGCCAGCCTCAATCCAGATTATCTTGCTCTAGTTACTCGCTCTGTCCATGGCCGATGCTATTTCGAAAGCACCGGAGTTAAAACGACCAACCTTGCGTCGACTAACAGCAGTAAGATTCTAGGATTTCCTGTCCCTCTGCCCTCCGTCAATCGTCAGCATGAGATCGTCGCGGATCTCGAAAAGCACCTTGAGACGGTCGACCGAGTGCGCGTGGCCATTGAGAGTCAGTTGGCCCGTCTTCAAGAGCGGCGACAGGCGCTTATCACGGCTGCGATGACCGGCCGGATCGAGGTCGCGACGGCGCGGGAGGTGGAAGTGTGACGATGGTCCATCAAGAACAGTCGTTCGAGGCGGCGATTGAGGCGGCCCTGCTGGGCTCTGGATGGCTGGGCGGGACGCCCAGCAATTACGGCCAGCAACTTGGGCTCGATACTGCCGAGCTGTTCGCGTTCATCGGTGCTACCCAGCCGGGTGAGTGGGCAAAGCTGCTGGCGTACCATGGAAACAACCCCGACGAGGCGCAGCGCCACTTCGCCCAATACCTCGCCAAGCAGATCGACGAGCGCGGCCCCCTGGACGTCCTCCGCCGTGGCGTCAAGGACAAGGGCGTCCTGATCCGTCTCGCCTACTTCAAGCCCGCCCACGCCATCACCGACGACGCGCTCAAGCTCTACCGCGCCAACCGGCTGACCGTCACCCGCCAGCTCGCCTACTCGACGAGCAATAACAACACCCTCGACCTGGTCCTCTTCGTCAACGGCATCCCCCTCGCCACTGCCGAGCTGAAGAACCCGCTGACCGGCCAGACCGTCGAGGACGCCAAGAAGCAGTACCGCGAGACCCGGGACCCGAAGGAACTGCTGTTCGCGAGGCGTACCCTCGTGCACTTCGCCGTCGATCCCGACCTCGTCTTCGTGACGACGAAGCTGGCCGGCGACAAGACCCGGTTCCTGCCCTTCAACACCGGCTCCGAGGGCCCTGGCGTCTCCGGCGGGGCCGGCAACCCGCCGGCGGGTGCATCCGGTTACCGCAGCGCCTACCTCTGGGAGCAGATCTGGCACCCGGACACGTGGATGGACCTGGTCCGGCGGTTCCTGCACACCGAGAAGGAGTCTCGGAGCCTGATCTTCCCGCGCTACCACCAGTGGCACGCGGTCACACGGCTCGCCGACCACGCCGCCCGTAACGGCTCCGGACACAACTACCTGGTCATGCACTCGGCCGGCTCGGGGAAGTCGAACACCATCGCCTGGCTGGCACACCGGCTCTCCAGCCTGCACACCGCCCCCGCGCTAGATGACGACGCCCGGGCCAAGGGGCTGCGCCCGAACGAGCCGGTCTTCGACAAGGTCATCATCATCACTGACCGGGTGGTGCTGGACCGGCAGTTGCAGGACACCGTCTTCCAGTTTGAGCACGTGCCCGGGGTGGTGCAGCGGATCGACAAGGACTCCGCACAACTCGCCGCCGCCCTCCAAGGCGAGACGGCCAAAGTCGTCATCACCACCATGCAGAAGTTCCCCTACATCCTCAATCAGGTGCAGGGGCTCCGCGGGAAGCGGTTCGCGGTCATCGTTGACGAGGCGCACTCGTCGCAGTCGGGCGACTCGGCCGCCGCTTTGAAGAAGGTGCTGTTGAAGCTCGGCAGCGACGACGTGGACGAGTCGGGCGACCTGCTCACCGCGTCGGCGCTGGCCCGCGGGCGGCACGAGACGCTGTCGTACTTCGCGTTCACCGCCACGCCGAAGCCGAAGACCCTCGAACTGTTCGGCACGCCGCACCCGGTCACCGGTAACCCGCAGCCGTTCCACACGTACTCGATGCGGCAGGCCATCGACGAGGGCTTCATCCTCGACGTGCTGCGCAACTACCTGACCTACAAGTCGTACTGGAAGCTGGCCAACGCCAACCCCGACGACCCGGAGGTCGACCCGAAGAAGGCCGGCGCCCAGCTCGCCCGCTTCGCCAGCCTGCACCCCACCATGCAGGCGCAGAAGGCCGAGATCATCGTCGAGCACTTCCGCAAGCACACCGCGCCGCGCCTGGGCAACCGCGCGAAGGCCATGGTGGTCACCGGCTCCCGCGAGGCCGCCGTCCGCCTACACACCGCCATCAAGAAGTACGTGGAGATGCAGGGCTACGTCGGCTGCGACTCCCTGGTCGCCTTCTCTGGCGACCTGGAGGTCGATGGCGTCGAGCACACCGAAGCGCGGAGCAACGGGTTCAGCGAGGGCGAGCTGCCCGAGCGGTTCGCCTACACCGCCGCCGACGACAAGCACGCCGGCACGCCGAAGGCCAAGCAGGACACCGAGTACAAGATCCTGGTCGTGGCCGAGAAGTACCAGACCGGCTTCGATCAGCCGCTGCTCACCACGATGTACGTCGACAAGCTGCTCAAGAACGTCGCCGCCGTGCAGACCCTCTCCCGGCTCAACCGCACCCACCCGCTCAAGGCACAGGGTGACGTCTTCGTCCTCGACTTCGTCAACGAAGCCGGCGACATCGCCGAGCACTTCAAGCCGTACTTCGAGACCGCCGCCACCAGCCCCACCGACCCGAACCTGCTCTACACCGCCCAGAACGCGGTGACGGCGTACCCGGTCCTGGTCAACTCGGAGATGCAGGCGTACGCCGAAGCCCTGCTGACCGCCGAGCAGAAGGCAACCAGCGACACCGCACTTCAGCGGGCACACGGCGCCCTCTACCGCTTCACGGAGCCGGCCGTGCAGCGCTTCAACGCCCTGGCCGCCGACGACGCCGAGGCCGCGGACACCTTCCGGTCCGCGCTGCGCGACTACACCCGCATGTACGCGTTCCTCAGCCAGGTCGTGCCCTACCACGACGAAGACCTGGAACGGCTCTACCTGTACGGGCGGGCGCTGCTCAACCGGCTGCCCCGGCCCCGTGACGCGTCCGTCGACATCGGTGAGGTGCAGCTGACCCACCTGCGGGTCAGCAAGACCGGCGAGCACGACGCGTCGCTGTCGCCGGAGGGCGAGCAGATGCTTCCCGGTTTCCTTGGCGGCGGTGCGGGCCGACAGCACGACCTGGAGAAGGTCGTGTTGTCCGAGCTGATCGACGCGTTCAACGACAGGTTCGGCATCGGGCTCGGCGAGGCCGACAAGGTCTGGGTCGAGCAGCAGATCGTCGCCCTTGCCGAGGACGGCACCCTCGAAGCCGCCGCGATGGTCAACGACGAGAGCAACTTCGGCGTCGTCTGCGACAAGCGGATCGAGGACGTGATCCTGTCCCGCCACGACGACAACGGGAAGCTCATGCAGCGCTACCTGGACGACGAGAGCCTGCGGTCGCAACTGAACCAGTTCGCCCGCAGGCAGGCGTACCAGATGATCCGCCGTCGCAAGGGCATCGCCTGAGCGCTCAGGCTCGACGCCTATCGCGAACTGAATGCCTTGTACGGTGGCAAGCACTAACAGCACCGACAGCTGCAATTGACCGCGACGCACAGTGGGGGCTTGATGCGGGCGCAGGAGCGCGTCGCCGATCGGTACGAGCTGACGTACCCGCTCGGCCATGGCGGCATGGGGGAGGTGTGGGGCGGCTTCGACGAGAAGCTCGACCGGCCCGTCGCCATCAAGTTCCTCCGCAAGCTCACCATCCCAGAGAACGAGCGGGACAACGCGGTCGAACGGTTCATGCGGGAGGCCCGGGTCACCGCTCGGCTGGACCATCCGGGTGTGCCGAGCGTCCACGATGTCGGCCACCACGGTGACGACGTCTACATCGTCATGCAGCTTGTACCGGGCTTGCTCCTTTCTGACCTGATCGCCGAGCGTGGCCGGCTCGCCGTGCCGTGGGCAGCCGCCATCGGCGCGCAGATCTGCTCGGTGCTCGCCGTTGCGCACGCCGCCTCCCTGGTGCACCGGGACCTGAAGCCGCAGAACCTGATGGTCACCCCGACCGGATCGGTCAAGGTCCTTGACTTCGGGGTGGCAGCGCTGCTCGGCCCGGATGTGCCCCGGCTGACCGCCACCAGCCACACCCTCGGCACGCCTACCTACATGGCCCCGGAGCAGGCGCTCAACAGCGCGGTCGGGCCGCGGGCCGACCTCTACGCGCTGGGCTGCGTGCTGTTCGAGCTGCTGACCGGCGAGCCGCCGTACCGCGCGGACAGCGCCCTCGGCCTGCTGCACCGCCACATGAACGACCCCATCCCGTCGGTCACGGAACATCGCGCCGGTGTGCCCGACGTGCTTGTGCGGCTCGTCGCCCACTTGCTCGCCAAGGACCCGCAGGACCGGCCCGGGTCCGCCGCCGAGGTGTACGAGCTCCTGGCGCCGCTCGGAGTGGTCGAGCCCGGCGTGGCCGACGACTTGGCGGTGATGGTCGCCGACGGACAGTCTGTCGATCCGACCATGCCACACCGTTACCCGTTCGGTCCGCTACCGCCCCGCGCACCGCTGGCGCCGACCAGGGTGGACATCGTCCGGCCGCGCTCGGCGCCGGAGGTCGTCGAGCCGCTGTCCCTCGACGAACTGACCGAGGTCGAAGAGCGCGCCTGGGAGCTCGCCGAGGAGGAGCGGTTCACCCAGGCTGCTCAACTGCTCGAAACGGCACTGCGTCCGTTCAGGAAGGGACGCGGCGCTAAGCAGCCGAGCATCCTGGAGCTGCGACTCAAACTGGCCAACCTGTACGTCCTGGCCGGGGCATTCCGGCAGGCGTTGCCGGAGTTCCAGCGGCTTATCCCCGACCTGTCCGAGCGGCCGGTCCCGGATCAGGAGTTGATCTGGCAGTGCCGGCAGCAGGCGGCGGTCTGCCAGGCGGAGCTAGGCGAGGCGACGTCGGCGTTGGCCGAGTTGCGCTCACTGCTCGCGGAGGAGCAGCAGGTGATGCCGGTGGGCTCGCCGGAGCTGTTCCCCTTGCGGCAACAGATCGCCATGCTTGCCGCCGGCGTTGGCGAAGTGACTGCCGCCCGCCGCCAGCTCGCAGATCTGCATAGAAGCGTCACCGAGCTGTACGGACCGCAGTCGCCCGCAGCGAGGGAGATCGAGATGTTGCTAATACATCTCGATCGACTGGGCGAGAGCGTGACCGGCGAGGCAGATGCATGACGAGAGGTACGGTGAGCATGTTCGATCTGGAAGATGCGCTCAAGCAGTGTGTCGAACGGATGGCGCGTTTCCGCCGTCAGCACCAGCGCATCGGTGAGCAGAACACGAAGGCCGGGCTCATCGAGCCGGTCATCGGGGCCCTCGGGTGGGACCTGTTTGACCCGGACGAGGTCCACCGTGAGTATCGCCGACGTGGCAGGGACAATCCTGTCGACTACGCTCTCCTTCTTCTGCGAACACCACGGCTGTTCATCGAGGCAAAAGGCCTCGGGGAGAACCTGGACGATCCGCGGTGGGCCAACCAGACCATCAGCTATGCCGCGGTGGCGGGGGTCGAATGGGTAGCGTTGACCGACGGCGCAGAATGGCGAATCTACAACGCCCACGCGCCCGTGCCCATCGAGCACAAATTGTTCCGCGCCGTCCGCCTAGAGGAGGACCTCGACGACGCGGTGGAGATGTTGTCGTTGCTGAGCAAGGACAATATGCGGGACAACCGCATTGAAGAGCTTTGGAAGGGCTACTTCGTCGATCGCCAAGTTCACGGGGAGCTGCTCGAACTCTTCGGTGACGGGGAGCCGGCGGCGGATCTGGTGGCGATGCTTGACCGTCGCCTGTCCAGACTGAGCCGGGACGAGGTCCGGTCCAGTCTCATCAGGGTCCGTGCCACGTTCGACTTCCCGTCGTCGGCAGCACCCACCAGCGTGACGTCTGTCAGCCCCGTCTCAATTGTGGAGCACGTCGAGCCGGTACACGCGGTGCACGTAGCCGCCACTCCCACGGTGCCTCAGCAGTTGCCGCCGGTCGGTCCCGGCAGAAGGCGTGTGCCCAAGCGGCCCGTGTCGGACGCCGAACGAGCGCTGAAGGTGATCGACCTGATCAGGGCCGGCCGGTTGCGCCCGGGCAGCCGGCTTTACGGCAAGTACCTCGGCAAGCAGTATGTCGCCGAGCTGCTCGCCGACGGCAGCATCCGCTATGGCGGACGGACTCTCGGATCCCCGAGCGCGGCTGGTGAGGCGGTGAAGACCGAGGTGTACGGCACGTCAATCACCGCCGCTCGGCGAGCCACCGACGGACTAGATTTCTGGTCGGCGGAGGACGCCCGAACCGGCGACGTTGTGTCGCTCAAGGAGATCCGGCGGCGGGTCGCAATCGGGGGGTGAAGAGTGAGACATTCACTGACCCTCCCGCAGATTCTTGCCGTCCTGGACGAACCGCAGTCAGTCACCGACCTGCAGCGGTACTTCGGGGTCGCGGGCGGGTCGGCGTTCACGGGCGGGCAGTTCGAGCGGCTCGGAGGCGGCGGCGATCGGCTGGAGACCTGCAACATCATCACGGCGGAGGATTTGATCGCGGTCGAGTTGCTCAGCGTCCGGGTGCCACCACGTACCGCTCTCAACCTGTTGCAGGGCCCGCTGGGAAAGGCCGTGACGGCCGAGCTACGCGAGATACCGACAGATGTTCCGTTGGGCCACCCCACGGCCACGCCCTTCATTGACAGAGGAGGACGAGCCGACCTGGCTTGGCGCTTGCTCCGCAATGCCGACGGGATCGGCTGGGTTGTGGCAGGGAAGGTGCTTGCACGCAAGCGGCCTCAGCTCGTACCGGTCTACGACGAGGTCGTCGCCTGTGCCTTCCGGACAGGCAAAAGGTTCTGGTGCTGGCTGAACGGTCGATTACATGATCAAGATGGGTTGCTAGCCCAGCGCCTGGCCAACGTCCGGAGTCAGTCCAGCCTGCCGAGCACTATCAGTATCATCAGGGTGCTGGATGTCGTCATGTGGATGCGTCATCGCGACGAACACACGGGCTACAGGTGCCGCGGCATTCGGCTTCCCGGCAGCGACCGTTAGTGGCTTACGCGGCCGCGTGTGTGACATTAGTCGTCGGTCTCCTGTGGAACGGGGATCGTGACTGACGATAGACCTTGGACCGCCAAAGGGTAATAGCTGTCGAAGAGATCGAAGACCTGGTTCGCCTGTTCGAACGTGAGATCGTTCGCTTCCGATCCTGCCGGCCAGTCATGTGATGAGATGTGATACTCCGAGTCGGTCGCCATCGCGTTGTCTTCTCCTATCCACAGCCCCACGCTGGTGCTCCTTCCTGTGATACGTGTCAGATGATCGGAAGGATCAACTGAGAGACGCTCGTGCAGGTGCTTCTCGGTGCAGGTCCGTCGCGTCCAGTGCTGCTGAGGTGGCGCTGAGTGTAGCAGGGGGTGTCACCTCAGTGGAGGTTCTCCTTTGCGCTCCCGAAGTTGTCGGCCCTGCCGGAGAGATGCATGAACTCCCAGGTGCGCGCAAGATACGCGTACCCGATCGCGGCCGCGTTCAGAGTCGCCAGGAGCGTCAGCGCGCTCCAAGCCATGGACTTGATTCCCAAGATTTGCATGTCCGCCACGTTCTCCCAGCGGAAGTAGGGAAGGTCGGCCTTGTAGATCATGAATAGGCCGCTCGCGGCGATGGAGCAGAGAACCGTGGTGACCAGGGAGATCCTGGCCGCAAGCGTCCCCTCAAGAAGACGTCGGGGTTGGCCGTCGAAGCCCAGCCAAGCGGCGGCCACGGCGGGAAACACCAAGAGGAAAGCGGGAACGTCCGTGCCCGGGTCGGCCTTTCGCGAGGCCACGAAGCCGATCAGCCAGATCAGCAACGCGGCGGCGGATGCCGTTATGACGGCCCGGAACACAGAGCCGGGTGGAACTTCGTAGAAACGGAAACGCACGTTCGGGATGCCATGCTCCTTCTTGAGTTCCTCCATTGGCTCGGGGAAGAATCGAGTGTAGAAGTGCGCGTAGCGCTGGCCTGCACGGCGCCGGAAGCGGTAGTACGGGGGCGGCGTGGTCGTGTCGACGGTGGAGCCGCCGGTAGTCGATGAATTGAAGCGCCGCTTCTTGGCGTCCTCCCGGCGTATCTCCTTACGGCGGTTCCAGTGAGCGTCGAGATAGTCGATTAGCTCTTCCGATTCTTGAACGCCGACGAAAACTCCATCCTGTGCGTCGATCAAGAGGTGATAGCTCTGCGTCGTCCACGCGTTGTCCAGGGTTATGGAAAAGTCTACCGGGCGAGAGCCGAGCACGAGTCGGGCCCTGGCCTTCAGCCAGTTCAAGACTCCCTTCTTGAATGGTGCGAGTTCGAGGGCCGGAGTCATCATCCGCTCATAGGACACGACGAATCGACCGTCCGGCGGACAGGGAACCGCCGCGACGACCGCATAGTTCGAGGTGAGCTTCTTGACGAGTTGTTGGGCGAGCCGGAGCGCGGCCGGGTTGACCACATCTGGACCGTCTGCCGAGTTCGCCGCCCGGTCGAGCTCATCGCTGGCGGAATCGTCGTCATCCCGGTCGATAATCCCGGCTCGGCGCATCACCGCTCGGAGTGCAACCTGCTCTGCGTCGAAGGCCTTGCTGTGGGTGCTCTTAGAAATGTCGGTGCCGTATGCGATGTCAAGTAGAGTCCTGAGGACCTGGGCCACGAGTTGAAGGTACTGTCGGTACGAAAGGACCGGCAGGGCGCTCCCGTCGGCTGCAAGAACGTGAAGGTTGTCCACCATCTCGCCCTTACGGGGTACCAGGACGGGAAACAGGATTACGGGCTGGTCGTGGAGGCCAGAGCGGTCCGCTACGGCGTTCGATGAAGCACTGCCTTCCGCCAAGGTTCCTTCTGTCCCGGCCTGCCGCTGCGGTGGAACCGGCGACTGGTGGGGGACGCTATTGGCTCTCGGGTGCAGGATTTGCCGCACCACGCGAGGATCAAGCTGCGCGTCGATTGTGACCCGCTGTGTCAGCGTTCGCTGGCTCGGCTCATAACGCTCGGTAATTCTTTGTCGTACGGTGGAGGGAAATATGATCGCAGAAGTGAATGCCCGGGCGCGCGCCGAATCCGCCTCGTTCAAGCGACTGAGCGCTGTGGTCTGGCCCGCGCTGCGCTGAAGGACATTCACCTGGTTGTCCGGCAGGCGCCAAACCTTAGTCGGTCGGTGCGAGCGTGTCTGGGGGCGGTAGTAGCGACGTCGGGTGTGCCAGGCCAGCAGAAGCACAAAGACCATACCGGCGAGCGCTCGGGTGGTCCATCTGACGACTCCGTCCCATGCTGGCGGTGGGCCGGCGATGACGAAGACGAACAAGAGTGCTAGTGCCATGCAGATCAGGAAGGTGGACTGAGGTGAGGGCAGGGAGCCCGAGGCTGTGATCCGGTAAGCCTCATCTGTATTCGGGGTCCGCTGATGACCCCGCTCCTGCTTGGTTGAGGTGCGCTCGAGACTCGAAACCACATCGCCCCCTGCGTCTAGTGAAAGAATGTCCGAAGGAGAATCACGTTCGGTTCTGAAGACATTCCTGTCTGTGACGACGAGGTTGAAGATTTCTGTCGTTGTTGCGACAGGCGAGGAGGGGGGATAGGGCCGGCCGGGCTGCTTATGTCTTCCGGGCGGCTGGTCCAAACCAGACGAAGAGTTGAGGAAGGGCGAGGAAGTGGGCAAGGACGGCGGCAGTTGCTGAGACCGCCCGTGCCGTGGCGCCAACCGTAGGTCTCAACGCGTCAGGGCGTCCCTTCGGATGGCGAAGTTGAAGGAGACCCACGCAGTAGATGAAAAGAGGAGGCATGGCCCGTCCGGATCCTTGGAATCGCGGACAGCGACCCGGTCGCAGAGATTGGTGGCAACCTCGACGCAGTTGCCGCCGTTGTCGCCGCTGCGGGTGCTCTTACGCCAGACGGCGCTGGTCAGGTCAGTCATGCCGCATCTCCCCGACGATCTGCTTGATCATGTCCCTCGAGTCTGCCTGATCCAGTGCGAGTGCATCCAGACCCTTCCAGACGTCTTCATAGGCCCGCAGCTCGTCCGGCTTGTCGAGGTAGAGCGCCCCGGTCAGCGACTCGCTGTAGACGACCGACGGTTCCGGGACGGCCCGACCGCCCTTCGTAGCCGGGAAGTCCAGGAGAACAAAGGAGCCTGCGACCGCACCGGG
The DNA here is from genome assembly GCF_040607895.1 of Micromonospora sp. NPDC005220. Taxonomy (NCBI): domain Bacteria; kingdom Bacillati; phylum Actinomycetota; class Actinomycetes; order Micromonosporales; family Micromonosporaceae; genus Micromonospora; species Micromonospora sp. NPDC005220. Next base: position 69,064 of record NZ_JBEXHP010000009.1, on the reverse strand, counting down.
ATGTGGCCCTGCCGCGAGCGGCACAATACGAACCGACACGTTGGGCAGCTCCGATGCTTCGAGCAGGCGAGCGAGCTGCTCACTCATCACGGTCGGGCCACCGACGACACGGCGTAGCACCGCTTCCGAGAGAACAGCGTCCAGGTGCGGCGGCTGTGGAAGCCGACGGGTGAGCAGACTCTGACGCTTCAGCCGCACCTCGACCGCCCGCTCGCGCTCCTCGATGCTCAACCGACTTGTGGGTCGGAACAGACCCAATGCGTAGGCGCGGGTCTGCAGCAGCCCGGGGATGAGGTTCTCGCCGTACTCGCGGAGGTGGGCCGCGGCGGATTCCAGGCCCACGTACAGCTCGAACCAGTTCGGCACCGCGTCGCCGTACGCGTGCCACCAGCCCTTCGACTTCGTTTCCACGGCCAGCCCGCGCATCGCCTCGGTCATCTCGGGCGACACCCCGTACAGCTCGCACATCGCCTTGACGTCGAGCACCCGGACTGAGCCCTGCCCGCATTCGAGGCGCCAGATTTTCTGCCGGCTGTATTCGAGGGCCTCGGCGGCGGCGTCGAGCGTCACCCCGGCCTCGTTGCGGAACTGTCGCAGCAGCCGGCCGAGTTGCCGGCGCGGCACTGTCGATCCGATGTCCTCGGGCATCCGCACACTCCCTGGTTCCGTGACGCAACGCTGCGTGACCTGCTCCTGCAACTCCTACGGGTTTCGGCAAAGAAAGTCAATGCACAACGGCGAAATTGCGGTTTAGAACGTTGCGTTTCTACTGCGGACTGTCGCAGGCTGATCACAGCGCGGCGGCCGTCCGGTCCCCCCGAACGGCCGCCGTGCTTCCCCGAACACCCTCGCCCCTCCGTGTCAGGAAGGCAGGCAGACATGAACGCCAAAAACCAGCGACCAGGGACGGCGAGCGGTGGTGCGACCTACCGCTCTACCGCGTACACCAGTCTGCTGCCGTGGCAGGTGCGCGAGCGCCGCTTCGCGCCGGCCGGGTTCGGGCGTCGCGGTCTGAACCCCGACGACGTGTACGCCTTCCTCGACCGGGTCGCCGGCGACATGGCCGCCGTCTACGCCGCTCTCGCCGAGAGCCGCCTCGAGACGGTCCGGATCAAGGCCGGCCTGCGTCGCCGGCAGGCCGACCAGGCCAGTGCCCGCAACGAGCGGGGCCAGGCCCAATGAGCCAGCGGTACGTCATCCATCTGCCCGTCGTCGCCACCGACCTGCCCGCCGCGCAACGCCTGGCCCGGGTCATCGGCCGGTGGATGCTGGTGCTGCCGATGGTGGACCCGGGGGAGACCACCGTCTCCGAGGAGGACCAGCAGTTCCTCCGCCACCGGGTCTTCTGCGACCTGCGATTGCCCGGCGGCCGGCGCTGCCTCCTGCGCGACGGCCACGACGGCACCTGCTCCCGCCGCTTGCGCCGATGAGGGGCTCGACCATTGCGCTTTCATCCACCGCAGGCCATCACTCGACGGACCTGTCCGCCGCTGACGGAAACGACGCCGCGATGCCTTCGCGAAGCGCGGCAGCACGCGCGTCGTCGAACCGGGCCAGCAGTGAGTGAGCCTCCCGCCAGTGCTGGCCGGCCTCCTCGGCGCGACCCGCCGCCGTCAGCGCGCCGCCCAGATGGTCCAGCGTCAGGGCAAGTTGCCAATCGTCCCCGAGCTGCCGGTGCACTGCCGCCGCGCGCAGGTGGAAGGCGATCGCCTCGTCCGCCTGCCCCAGCTCCTGGTACGCCTCACCGGCGCCGTCGAGGGCCATCGCCTCGCGGCTGCCGTCACCGAGCCGGCGTTGAATTGTGGCCGCCCGGTGCACGGCCTCCAGCGCCTCAGCGGGTCGGCCGAGGGCGCGCAGCACCCGTGCGTACTCCACCAGCCAGTGCCCCAGCCAGACCCGGCTTACGCCCTCGGCGATGGCAATGGCCGACTCGATCGCGGCAAGAGCCTCTTCGGTACGGCCGATTTCCCGCAGGGTCATGCTCAGGAAGAAGAGCGAGTTGCCTTCCTGCCCGCGGTCGTCGACATCCCGTTGCACCGCGAGCGCCCGCTCCAGCAGCGCCGCCGCCTCGGTCAGCTCACCCAGCTCGTAGCGGGTCTCGGCCAGGTTGCTGAGTAACAAGGCCTGCCACCGCTGGTTGCCGAGTCTTTCAAAGATCGCCAGGCTCTCACCGAAGTGGCTGAGCGCCCCGGTGAGGTGACGGTGGCGCAGGCCCAGCAGCCCGAGCCCGTTGATCGACACGGCTGTGCCGTACTCGTCGCCAATCTCCTGTCGAATGACCAACGCGGCCCGGTGGTGTACGGCGGCTTCGGTGAGTTGGCGAGCTTGGAAGTGGGCCTTGCCGAGGCTTTCCAGCGCCTCCGCCTCGCCATGCCGGTCGGCCAGCGATTGAGCTGCCGCCAGCCCGATCCGGGCGGTGGCGAACCAGCCTTCGAAGGCGTTCTGATGCATGAAGACGCTGCGCAGCACCGCTGCCAGTTGCCAGGCGATCCGCGGTAGGCCCGCCGCGGCGGCTGAGCGGGTTGCCGCTACCAGGTTGTCCCGTTCGGCGCCGAACCAGGCGTCCGCCTCGGCGTTGGTCGCGAAGGTGAGCGGCGTGACGTCGGTCGGCGGATCCAACGGTACGGTCCGGCTGAAGGGCAGCGTCCTGGCCAGCGCGGCGTCGGCGGTGTGCAGATACCAGTCCAGCTCACGGCGCAGCGCGGCTTCGCGATCCTCTGCACTTTCCAGGTGCCGGACCTGGTCGACCGCGTAGGCGCGCAGGAGGTCGTGAAGTTGGTAGCGCCCCGGAGCGCTCTGTTCCAGCAGGTGCGCGCTGACCAGCGCGTCGAGCGGCTGCCGTACCTGGGGCAGCGGCACACCGGTCAGCGCGGCGGCGGTCGGGGCGCTGAAATCCGGCCCGGGGTGTAGCCCGAGTAGCCGGAACAGCCGCGCGGACGTCGGGTTCAGGGCGCGGTAGGACCAGGCGAAGACCGCCCGCACGGCATCGGACTCCTCGTCCTCCTCGGCGGTGAGGGCGTCCCACAGGGCCGACTCGTCGCGCAGATCCTGAATGAGCTCGCCGAGCGGCATGAACGGCCGGCTCGCCGCTCGCTCGGCAGCGATGCGCAGCGCCAGCGGCAACCGGGCACAGAGCCGCGCCAACTCGGTCAGCTCGGCCGGGTCGTCGCCGCTGCGGTAAGGCGAGGTGATGTCGCGTAGCAGAGTGACGGCGTCGTCTTCGGTCAAGATGCGCAGCGTCAGCCGTCGGCCGCCGTCGCGGGTGGTCAGCCCGGAGAGCATGTTCCGACTCGTGACCACGACCAGGCAGCGGTCCGTGCCCGGCAGCAGCGGCCGTACCTGCCGGGCCGATGCGGCATTGTCCAACACCACGAGTACGCGCCGGCCGGCCAGGCGCGAGCGGTACAGCGCCGCCCGATCATCCAGATCCGGTGGCACCGCCGAGGGCGGAACACCGAGAGCCCGTAGGAAGCGGTCGAGGATCTGATCCGGCTGCGCCGGCTCGCCCGGATCGTAACCGCGCAGGTTGGCGTAGAGCTGCCCGTCAGGGAACCTGTCCCGGACGCTGTGCGCCCAGCGCAGGGCGACTGAGGTCTTACCGACGCCAGCCGTCCCAGTGATCACCGACAGGCTGACATCGACGCTCTGATCCTCCTCGGTCAGCAGCCGGTTGAGCGTTCGCAGCTCCTCGACCCGATTGACGAAACCGCGTACGTCGCCGGGGAGCTGTTGCGGTCGCTCCTGCGAAGTCACCTCGCCGTGGAAGTGCACACCGCCGTACACGTCGCGGGCCTGGACCAGCTCCGCCGGACCGGACAGCTCGGAACGGTTCACCTGAGCCGGCCGCTGCCCGGGCTCGTCCGAACCGACGCCGTCCACCTCGTCACCCCGCGCGGGGAGGCCCCATCGGTGCCACTACACGGGCGAAGTACTCGTCCAGGGGTTCACCGCGGTGGTATAGGGACTCGATGAAGGACTGGCAGCTCGCGACCAACTCGGGGTCGCGCCAGCGGCGGGCGGCTGCCAATACGCCGTCGGCGTCGTAGACGGCCTCGTACATCACCTCGGTGCCGAGGGTGTAGATCTCCGGAAGCTGACCGCTCGTCTCGGACGCCGCCACGGCATCCGCGCTGACCACCTGGGTCAGACCGCCGTACTCGTGTCGCAGCCGCAGCACGTGCAGCTCCCACTGAAGATACGGCGTGAGTGGTTCTTGAACGACCCGTACCCGGCGGGTGGCGAAGCCGTTCTCCGAGATGCGCCGGTAGTAGCTCTGGAACTCGGGGCGGCGCGCGTCGAGGATTCGCAGCGAATTCTCCCATCGCCCGTCGGTGAACGCCTGCCATCCCTCGTCGCCAGGCTCCTTGAAGGTCTGCTGCCGTTCCAGCTTCCAGAAGCCCGGAGCACCGGTACGCCAGAACCGATCGTCGAAGTCAGCCCAGTAGTCCTCCAGGCGGAGCCGCTCGCCAGGATCCCCGCGGAACAGGTCATGCATCAGGTATGTCCACCTTCGCCGCGATCAATGTCGATCGGGGAATGATGATAAGTCGCTCGCCAGGATCCACCGAGACATCGGCGGGAAGCCGTCCCTGGTAAGCCTCGGTGAGGTCCTGCCCGATCACCGCGATGTCGCCGTTGCTCAACTCCCAGACGTCGGGGCAACTGCCGTCGCCGGAGGTGTTGCCCAGCTCGTGGGAGGACTTACCCCAACGGCGGGTGAGCTCGGCGGTAGGGTCCGCTTCCCAGCGCTGTTCGCTCATGGTGACCTCCGGGTCAGGTGTCCGCGCGAGCACCCAAGGTAACATCGAGGCTTGTTGATAGTCGGCGCCCGATGTTCGCCTCCACGAGCCGGGGCGATGGCGGGAGGCGGAATTGTGACCGACCCGATCATGGTGACCGCGGCGACGACCCTCGTCGCGTGGGCGACCACCGAGTTGGCCCAGGGTGGCCGGGCGGCGGTGTCCTCCCTGATCGGCTTTCTTCGCCACCGCTTTCAGCACGAGCCGGCGTCCCGTGCCGCCATCGAGGACGCCCTGCAACAGCCTTCGCCAGAGGCGGTGGGCCGTCTCGCCGAGCTGCTCGAACGGGAGTCGCGCCGCGACGTGGCCTTCGGTGCCGAGCTGCGATCTCGGTGGTCGCAGGTCGAGGCCACCATCGCCGAAGGTGCCGGCGGTGTCGCCAACTCCGTGTCCGGCGACGTGCACGGGCCGGTAGTGCAGGCGCGTGACGTCCACGGTGGTATCCATCTCGGCGACCGTCCCACGCGGCACTGACGCTGGGTACCGACCGAACGATCGGTTGCCGCTGTTCTCGACGCCCCGCCCGGCTTCGCTGTTGGCCTGGTATGCACGGGCGGTCAGTAGAACCGCGCCGAGTTCGGTGCGCTCAAGGAGTATTGCCCCCTGATCCGGTCCCGGCCTGCGCCGTCTACGTCGGCGCAGGCCTCGGCGAGACTGGAGTCTTCAGAGTTTGCCAGGTGTGTCCCACGACAGGAGCGCGGCACAGCGAAGCATTGCTACGTCTCCTGTTGTTCGCCGGTTCAACGGATTCCGAGCGACCTCTGCGTGTTGACCTGGCGCACCTGGCTCGGCAACGTGAATAGGTCGATCAGCGTGCCCAGGCCGAGGACGCCAAAGGTGAACAGGTAGAGCAGGCCACGCCCTACCTTGCCGAGGTAGAACTGGTGACCACCGACGATTCCGAAGAAGAGCCAGAAGAGGTATGCGATCCCGGTTTCCTTCTGGCTCACGAGAACTGTGACATGTGGCTGTGGTTGAGGCTGCGGTGAAGGGGCAGGATAAGACACTGGCTACTCCTGATAGGCATTGATGCAGGCGTCGGCGACGTCGCTGTCGAGGTGATCTGCCTCTTTAGTCGTCAACGCTGCTTGGTGCAGGTGAGCACAATCAGCGTGTCGGTGGACACTTTGCTCCCGGCCTTGGTGGACTGCTTGGTGACGGTCCAGTTCGAAGCGAGCAGAACAACGGTGTCGTGTTCGTCCTGAGAACCGTACTGAATTTTGGTGAATCCGAGTTCACGGAGTTGGTCCGCAGCCACGGCCGCGTTCTGGCCTACCAAATTGGGCATCGCGACGGCTGCCGGCGCGGTGCTTGATGGCGGGGCGGCCGGCGTGCCGGTGGTGGCTTGACTCTCCGCCGAGACGGACGGTGTGCTTGGGGCATTGGCAGTCCGAGGAACGTCGACGGGAATCGATGCGATCGCCGTAGGCTCAGGATCGGATTCCCCCATGCTTCGTCCGATCGCCACGCCACCGCAACACCCGATGAGTAGGGCGACGGAGCCTGCGATGAGGCCGACAACGAGCGGGTTGCTCGCCTTCTTCGGCATTGTGGGCAGGCCCGGAGGAGGTGGCGGTTGTTGAGGAAAAGTCACTGATCGATTTTCATGATCACCGACGCTGTTGGCTAGCCGCTGACCAGGTGTGGGATCAGCCCGTTCGGTCGGGTGTCTACGCCACGTGGACGAATGAAATGAGCGAGTGGGTTTGCCGGGTACGGCGGAAATGGCAGTGAGGGGACCTCGGCGAGGTTGGTGCCGTCGGCAGAACGTCGGCAGCAGAGCGACCACGCCGATCGGGGATCCGAGGCATGGCCCAGTGGTACGTCATCCACCTGCCGGTTGTCGCCGCCGACCTGCCCACCGCGCAGCGCCTGGCCCGGGTGATCGGCCGGTGGCTGCTGGTGCTGGCGCAGACCGACCCGGGGGAGAGCACCGTCTCCGTCGAGGACCACCAGAACGTACGCCATTGGGTCTTCTGCGACCTGCTGATGCCCGGCGGCCGGCGCTGCCTGCTCCGCGCCGACCACGACGGCCCCTGCGCCCGCCGCCTGCGCCGCTGACCCGGATTCGCCCGATGGGGATGAGGCAGGGTCACCCTCCATCCCAGGAGGCTGTCGAGGTACCAGTTCGCTCGGCACCCGAGAGGTGAAGTGTGCGATAGCGGCACAGGGTTCGTAACTGGCGGTTCGACGACGATCGGGCCGGAGAGGAGAATCAGGTGGAATACGAGGATTTCATCAACGCAGTGACCACGCGGGCGAAGGTGTCGACCGATCAGGCGGTGACGCTCACCCGCGCGACGTTGGAGACATTGGCAGATCGGATCAGCGCCGGCCAGGCTGAGGACCTTGCTATCAGCTTCCCGACGGGCTTGACGACCACCTGCGCAAGCCGCCGCCGTACAGAAGGGAGGAACACGCCAAGCCGTTCGGGTTTGACGAGTTCGTGCGGCGGGTGGCGGACCACCCGGCCGTCGACCGCGCGCTCGCCGGTGCCGGGTCCGTGCGGTGCTCACCACGTTGCGTGAGGCTGTTCCCGTGACGAGTTCGAGGACGCGATGGCCCAGCTTCAGAAGGAGTTCCGGCAGGTGATCGAACCGGTGGGTGCCGGTGGCCGGCAGCGCCCCGGGTAGCACGCACGGCCCCCGCGACGCACCCCAACTGGTCCGGAAGGAGAACTGGTGAACTACGCCGAATTTCTCGAAGCGGTGGGGAAGCGGGCGCGAATGCCGGCGACAGAAGCGGCGAACGTCGTCGGCGCCACGCTGACGACCTTGGCGGAAGGGGTCAGTGGTGGCGAGGCGCGGCACCTGGCCACCCAGGTCCCCGAGGAGTTGCGGGGGTACCTGCACAAGGACGTGGACTTCGCCGAACGGATCGACCTGGTGGAGTTCCTCAATGAGGTAGGGGTCCGCGCGGGAACGGATGACGAGCGGACCGCTGAGGGCGCCCGCGCCGTGTTGATGACCCTGCGCGAGGCGGTGAGCGCGGAAGACCTCGAGAACCTGGAATCCGAACTGCCAAAGGACTTCCGGCGGCTGCTTCATCCGGTGGGCCGCGGCGTCGGGGCCTGAACCGAGCCATTTCCTGGCCCGATCCGGGTACGGTGCGCGGGTGGAGGTTGGATTCGCCCCGCCCGTCTCCGGCTCGTGGGCCACACCGGAGAACATGATTCATGTCGCCCGCCGCGCCGAGCAACTCGGGTACCACTCGCTCTGGACGTTCCAGCGGCTCCTGGTCCCCGCCGACCTCGGCTGGAGCGAGACCTACCACAGCGTCCAGGACCCGCTGACCACGCTGGCGTTCCTGGCGGCCCACACCACGCGGGTCCGGCTCGGCGTCGCGGTGCTCAACATGCCGTTCATCTCTCCGGTGCTGCTGGCCAAGCAGACCGCGACCCTCGACATCCTTGCCGGCGGACGGCTCGACGTGGGACTCGGCCTCGGCTGGGCGGACGAGGAGTATCAGGCGACGGGGGTGAGCAAGCATCGGCAGGGTCATCGTGCCGAGGAGTTCCTTGCCGTTCTCCGCGCTCTCTGGCAGGACGGCGTCGCCGAGCATCGCGGCGAGTTCTACCAGGTCCCGCCGACGCGCCTGGAGCCGAAACCCGTGCAGCGGCCACACCCGCCGATCCTGCTCGGCGGCCAGGCGCCCACCGCGCTGCGCCGAGCCGGCCGGCTCGCCGACGGCTGGGTCAGTGGCAGCCAGGCGGACCTGACAGGCATCGGCGAGGCGGTCGCGACCGTCAAGACCGCCGCCGCGGAGGCCGGCCGCGATCCCGGCGCACTGCGCTTCGTCTGCCGCGGCGCGGTCCGCGTACGCCCGACGAGCCCGCCCGGGCGCGAACCGCTCACGGGCACGCTCGAGCAGATCCGGTCGGATCTTGGCAGACTCGCCGAAGCCGGCATCACGGAAGTGTTCGTCGATCTCAACTTCGATCCGGAGATCGGTTCACCCCGCGCCGACGCGCAGGCGTCGCTGCGCCGGGCCGACGAGGTGCTCGACGCCCTCGCCCCGACCCGCTGACACCCCCGGCCGGCGCTCACCCGGCCGGGTCGGCTGCCGCGTCCGCCGCGGACCACGCCGACCAGCCGGTCACCGCTACCGCGATCACCGGCCCGGCGGGTGGCCGCTGGACGTACTGCGGGTACTTGTCGGCCAGCGCCGCGCGGGCCGCGGCCTCCTCCGCGCGGTCCTCCACCAGCCGGCCGTGCCCGTCCAGGCGGACCCACCACAGCCGCGACCAGTCCTCGTCGTACTCGTCGATTAGCAGGCAGGCATGCCCCGTCGCCCGGATGTTCTCCAGCCGGCGCAGCCGCCGGTGGCGCTTGGGCTTCTCGTCCACCGCGTGGTAGACGACATCGTCGAGCAGCACGAAGCACACGGGCACCAGGTGCGGACGGCCATCCGCTCCGACGGTGGTCAACCGGGCCAACCGGGCCGACCCGACCCGATGCCGGATGTCGTCGGCGGGCACGGCCCGACAGTAACAGCCGACACCGGTCACGGTGACTCTTGTTGCCGTGGGGGTGTGTCGGTGCTGCCGGCGGGTATGTCCTGCCGACCTGAACCGCGGGGAGGCACGATGGCGAGCGAGGCGCCCGACTACTTCCAGCCCGAGGGAGGGCTGGTGCTCACGCACCTGCTGATCGTGCGGGACGTGGACCATTCCCGGGAGTTCTACCAGCGGGTGCTGGGCGCGACGGTGGTGCGGGAACGCCAGCCGGCGATCCTGCGGTTCCACAACAGCTACATCGTGATCAACGACGAGGGTGGTCCGACCGACGACAAGCCGGGTGTGCAGGCGAAGGCTCCTCCGGATCCGAACACGCTCAGCAGCGCGATGAACGTCCGGGTCACCGACGTCCGGGCGGTCTACGAGCAGTGGCGGTCACGGGGTGGGGAGTTCCTGACCGAGCCGAAGGATCATGGCTTCGAGGTCCGGTGCTACCTGCGCGACCCGGACGGCTATCTGATCGAGCTCGGCCAGGGCACGGGAATCCTTGCCGAGATGGGTCGGGCAGCCGGCGCCTGAGCCTGACGATCGGCACCGCCGGCAGCCCGGGTCATGGCCGGACCAGCCATCGTGATCGGGCCCCTGGTGATCAGGCGGTGGGTAACGTGAACGTCGTGGAGGATCTCGGCGCGAAGGTCTCGTACCTCGCGCTCGCCGTCGGCACCCGGGTCTACGACGTCGACTCGGCACCCGTCGGCGTGGTCGAGCACGTGCTGACCGACGAACCGAAGGACATCTTCCACGGCGTCATCGTGGCACCGCCAGGGCCGCACCAGTCCCACCGCTTCGCCCACCGGGAGCAGATCGCCGACCTGTACGAGCGGGGGGTCGTGCTGTCGGTGCCCGGTGCCGAAATGCACGAGCCGGGCGAGGACACGCCGGCCAGAAGGGCCGAGGCCGCGGGTGACGACCCGGTGCAGGTGGGCCTCCGCCACGCCTGGGAGTGGCTGAGTCGCCGCCGCTGAACCTGGCGGGCAGGCGAGGAAGAGTTCAACCGTCACCTGACGGGCCTGCCGGACGGCCAGGTCTCAGGCTGATCGGGCAGTGTCGGTGATGTGGGCGATTACGGCGGTCACGGTGACCGGCCAATCGAGCCGGCCACTCACCCTCGACCTTTGGATTAGGCGGCCCAGACCGGGTGTGCGGCGGTCAGCGCGGCGGCCTGGTACGGCGTCAGCGGTGAGCTGTCGGCGACGACCTCCAGTTGCCACTTCTCCCGCAGGGAGATCCACAGCTTGGAGGTCAGGCCCGAGTGCATCTTGAGTTCGTCCGTGCCGTCGGCCACCCGCAGTACGTACACCCATGTCGCTCCGTCGGGTGCGCCGTCGAAGGGGTCCCGCCAGGCGCGATGCAGGCTGTGACCCCGGCGACGCGGGGCTTCGGTGGACAGGAGACTGTCCGCCCGGGTCGGGTCGGGGGCGTTCGCGGGGCCGGTCGGGCTGAACCGGTACGGCGGTGGGGGCACCTCGGCGATGACCGGCACGTTGAGCAGGTCGGGATTGTCGGGGTCGCCGAGGAAGGAACGGATCAGGTCCCGTTCCTCGGGGCTGATGGCGACGACCTCGTACGCCAGGCTGAGCAGGAGTGTCGCGTCGGCCAAGTCCCACTCACCCGCCGCGTACTGATCGCGCAGGGCACCCAGGGTGTCGTCGGACAGTCGGCCCGCGAGTCGGGCGCACATTTCGGTGATCGCCGCGTAGGTCTTCTCGTCCATGGCGCTCATCTCTTTCTGCCGTCGCCGAGCACTGTTGTCGCGACGTTCCCCTGAGCGTCCTGGACCACTCTAATGATCTTGTTGCCCTTCGGGCCTTCCCAGGTCCAACTGCCGTCACCACCCCATCCAGTGGTGAACCGCAGCTCGCCGTGGTGCCCCCACCGGACTGGCCGCGAAACTGGTAAATCGTAGGCGAGCAACGGTGCGAGAGCCCGACCACACCGGTGGGAATCGTGGCGGCGCACGTGGCATGCTGCTGGCCATGCGTCAGCCCGGGAGCGTGGTCTCCGTCATCAACTACAAGGGCGGCGTGGGCAAGACGACGTTGACGGCGAACATCGGGGCGGAACTGGCGACGCGCGGCCTCACCGTACTTTTGATCGACCTGGACCCGCAGGCGAGCCTCACCTTCTCCTTCTACCAGCCGCACCAGTGGGAGCAGGAACTCGCCGACGAGCGCACCATCCTCCAGTGGTTCGGCGACGTGCTCGGCCACGGCGGCTCCCAGCCGCTCGACCCGTACGTGGTGACCCCGCCCGCCGTGAACGACGTGATCGCCCGCAGCGGCTCGGGCCGGCTGGACCTGGTCCCGTCGCACCTCATGCTGGTCGACGCCGACCTGGATTTCGCCTACCAATTGGGCGGCTCCCGGTTTCAGCACGGAAGTCCGCGCTATCTGCCGCTGCACCGAGCGCTGGCCGACGCGCTCGACGGAGAGGCCTTCCAGGCGTACGACGCCATCCTGATCGACTGCCCGCCCAACTTCACGATGGTCACCCGCACCGGGATCGTCGCCAGCGATCACATTCTGATCCCGGCCAAGGCGGATTACCTCTCCACGCTCGGCATCGACTATCTCCGCAAGAAGCTCTCCGAACTGGTGCGGGACTACAACCGGGTCGCGGGCGCCGTTCCGCAGATCAATCCCACCATTCTCGGTGTGGTTCTTACGATGATCCAGTACGCCGGCACCGGGCCGATCGTCGCCCAGCGCAACTTCATCGAACAGCCCAGCAGCGTCGAGCTGCCGGTGTTCCGGCAGATGATCCGGGACAACAAGACACTCTTCGCGCCCGCAGGCGAGCACGGAATACCCGCCGTCCTCCTGCCGAACGCGAACCCCACCGTTCAGTACGAACTGCAGCAGCTCGCCAGCGAGTTTCTCGCCCGGATCCGGAACTAGGAGCACCCGTGACCAGCCCAGCCGACCTCAGCCACGCCGTACTTGTGCGGGTGGCGGAGTTCCTCCGTACGCTTCCGGCGGACCAACTGGCCGCGCTGGCCGACGGGTCCGCCCGGCTGCAGCTCGCGGCGACCGGCGCGACCGCCGCGACGTCCGACCGGCCGGCGCGGCCGTCGGTGGCGCCCAGGAGCAGGGGTACGGCGAAGGCCGCGCCGGCGCCTACTGTGGAACCGGAGAAGGTCCGCGCTGACCTGGCCGCGATCGACGACCGGGCCGCCGCCGGACGCTACCTCGACGACCTGCGGCTGACCGTGCCGCAGCTCAAGGCGCTCGCCAATAACCTCGGCATCGCCGTGCCGAGCCGGGCGACCAAGGCCGACGTGCGGCGCGACATCGTACAGTGGACGGTCGGGCGCCGGCTCGACTCCTCGGCGATCAGCAGGCCGGCGCCGGCCCGCGGCTGATCGCAGAGCCGGGTCAGTCCGTCGCGTCCAGCACTCGGCGTACCTCGTCAAGGACCGCATCCCACGACGCGCGCGGCGCCGCGCCGCGCAGCTGGCCGGCGAGGTGGTCGGCGAGCCGGCGGACCGCTCGGTCGGTGAACAGTGCAGCACCCTCGTCCGCGGCCGGTGGCCTCCGCTGCGGTGGCACGGTCAGCGGCAGCGGGTCGGCGACACAGACGATGTCCAGATATGCCGTGGTACGGGTCAAAGCCACGTAGAGCAGCCGGTGCCCGCGATCGTCCTCGGCCACGATCTGTTCCGGCTCGACCACGACCACCGCGTCGAACTCCAGCCCTTTCGCCTCCTGCGGACTCACCAGGTTGACCGAGCCGCCGAGCTCACCGCGCTGCGCGCTGCTCCAGCCGACGCCGTTGTCAGCCAGCGCCGCCTCCACCTCGCGGCGACACCGTGCCGGGCAGACGATCCCGACGAAGGCGTCCTTCTCGGCGTGAGCGGCGGCCAGGGCGACCACCCGCCCGGCCCGCTCGGTCAGCGAAACCCGGTGGATTCCGGGCTCGGCCGGACCCGTCCGCACCACCTCCGGAGGCGTCACGCCGGCAGCGGCCACCGGCAGCAGCCGGGCGGCGAACCGGTACGCCTGTGCGGGTACCCGGTAGCCGTACCGCAGCGGGGCGATCACCACGGGATGGACCGCAGGCAGGTGATCGGTCACCTCGGCCCAGTCATCACGGGCCCACGAGCCGGTTGACTGAGCGAGATCCCCCACCAGGGTGAGCGAGCCGCCCGCGCAGCGACGGCCGACGGCCCGCAGCTGCATCGGCGACAGGTCCTGTGCCTCGTCGATCACCACGTGCGCGTACTGGCGTCCCGGACCGTCGATGAGCCGCTCCAGTTCGTCGAGGAGCGGCAGGTCCGCCGCGGACCAGACCTCCTCGGAGAGCCGGTCCGCGCCCTGGCGGTGCAACTGGCGGACCTCCTCAGCGGTGAACTCCGTGCCGGCCGCGGCGCTCAGCCGCGCCCGCGAGCCAAACAGGTCGCGCAGGAACGCCGCCGCCGACTGCTGCGGCCACAGCCGCTCGACGAGATTCGTCACCGCCGGCGCCCCGGCCGCGTCGACGCCGGCGCGCTGACTGACCAGGTGGTTCACCCGGTCCCAGAACAGGCGGCGCTGCTGGGAGTACGGCAATTCCGCCGCGCTCGCCGCCGCCATCGCCTCGGCCAGTTCCGTCCCGGGCACGGTGACGAACCGCCCGCCCAGCAGGAGCCGTTCGGCAGGCTCGGGCACACCCACCCGGTTGCGCAGTGCGCGGGAGAGCAGGCCGGCCAACCGTGCCTCGCCCTTGAGCCGGATCACCTCGGCCGGCTCGGTCCGGCCACGGCGTACGTCGGGCGCCAGCCGGGCGACGTCACGCATCAACACCTCAGCGTCGCCCAGATCGGGCAGCACCCGGCCGATGTAGCGCATGAAGGTCGGGTTCGGTCCGACCACCAACACGTCCTCGGGTGCGAGGTCGGGGTTGTTGAAGAGCAGCCAGGAGACGCGGTGCAGGGCGACTGCCGTCTTGCCGGTGCCCGGCCCGCCCTCGATCACCAGCACCTGCTCCATCGGCGCCCGGATCAGCTCGAACTGGGCCGCCTGGATCGTTGCCACGATGTCGCGCATCTCGCCGGTACGCGCCCTGGCCAGTTCGTCGAGCAGGCGCTGGTCAGGCCCGTCGATCGCGGCCGCGAGCTGGGCGAACAACACGTCGGTGAAGTCCTGGACCGTGTTGCCGTCGCACTGGTAGCTGCGCTTGCGTACCAGGCCCCGAGAGTCGACGTGGCTCGCCTCGAAGTAGGGTGCGGCCGCCGGCGCCTGCCAGTTCGCGATCAGCACCTCGCTGCGCTCGTCGAGCACGACGTGCCGGCCGATGTAGAGCACATCGTCCGACTCGTCGTCGATCCGGCCGAACGCCACCGCCTCGTTGTTGTCGCCGAGGGCTTCGGCGGCCTTCTCGGCGTACCGCTTCAGGTGCAGGGCGGCGCCGGGATGCGCCGCCGCCGCGGTCACCTCGGCCAGCCCGTCCCGCCGGCGGGCCCGATGTCGGGCCGCCGCGTCGAAGAAAGTCTGCTCGCTGGCGATCTCCGGCGACTTGCTGCCCACGTATGCTCCTGACTCCGGCGGAACCGCCACACCCTATCCCTGTGAACGGCGCAGGCGGATCCACCGGGGCTGCCATCGAGTTCCGGCACCCCCGACGGCCAGCAAGCTCTGGCTCGCCTGCGGAGTTGGCCGTCCTACCAGGTCGTCGTCAACCTGAATGCCTCCGACCTCGCCGGAGGTGGGTCAGCGAGGCCCTGCAGAAGCCGGGTCGGAGCAACCCGGACGGCAGCGTGCGGACCGTGTCCGGTGGTCATTAGTTCATGAAGGTCGCTGACGACGTCGACCGCCGACGGTAGCTCGGGTAGTCGGACCGGGTTCAGCTTGCGAACAGCATTTTCGTCGGGAACTCGCCGTTGGACTGCCACGCTTTTACGATCTTTGCCGTGATGGCACCAGCGGCGGAATTGAAATCACCATCTTCGACGCGGGCGTCGAGGGTGCGTGGATCGATCGTCAGGATTCGGTCGAACTTGTCATTCAAACCGAACTCGTATCGGACCTCGTCCGCAGCGGCCTCGATACGCCGCGCGGTCACCATCATTCCCATGTCCCTAGCCTCCAATGTTCGAGTAGTCCTCGTAGGTCGGCCCGGGTATGGACGCCTCCCAATCGGACACCTGGTTGGCGGCAAGATGTGCTTCCCGGTATGCCGCCTGCGGGTGCGCCTGGTAGTACTGCAATTCTGCCAACTCGTGCTCCAGTAGTGCGTAATCCTCCGGCAACGGACTACCGCGTCGCAAACGCAACCATGCCTCGGCCATGGGCGGGCTCGGATCATATCGTTGATGGACGACTCCGCCCGCGTAGTCGTCCATCGGGTGGGCGTCGAAGAAGACGTGCCGGCGGATCTGCTCGATCTCCTCCCGAGAGAACCCCTGGGAACCGTCCAGGCGGGGCGCGTCCCCGACATGGCGAGCTATGACGTCGGCGTCGGCCTGCTGGCGGATCGCCTCGTACGCCTCCTCCGCCCAACGGTCCTGCCCTCCATAGTCTGCAAGATTACGAGGTCGTGCGGTGTGGCCGCCATGAATGCCTCGCGCTTTATCTTCTGCGCTCCCTGGGCGCCCGCGCGGAGTGTCGCGAAGTCTGCCCAGGGCCTGCTTGAGTTTCTCGATCAGGTCGCCGAGTCGGCGGATCTCAGGGATCAGCCGCCGCAAACTTGCCAGCAGCCCGCGCAGCAACCGCGCGATCCGCGCACCCCACGAAGCCACCAGGGTCGTCACCTGCTCCACGACCAGCGGCGCAGCCAGTCCGCCGGTGATGAGGAGTTCGCCCGCGTACACGATGATGCGGGACACGCAGGTGGCGATGGCGTCGCGGACCAGGATTCGGACGGCGGCCACCAGCCCGGCGGCGCCTTCGGTGATCGCGGCCAGGGTGTCGGCGCCCAGGGCGAGGCCGGTGATGGCCTGCTGTTGTTCGTGGGCCCAGGCCCGGTAGGCGGGCCCGGCGCTGCCACCCCAGCCGGCGACGTCGTTGCGGACGGCGCGAGCCAATTCGGCGGTGTCGTCGCGAAGCGAGGCGGCGACGTTGCGCCAGGTCTGGGCGTGTGCGGTGATCTGCGCCGGGTCGCCGGCGAGCCAGTCCAGCGCTTCGCTGAGCGGCTTGACGTGTTCGATGAGCCAGGCGATTCCGTACTGGAGCAGGGCGCCGACCGGGTCGGAGACGAAGGCGAGAGCGTCCAGGCCGGCGCTCACGACGCCGAGGCTGCCGTCGATCCAACTGCCGTTGCGGACGCCTTGCGCGATCAGTTCGATGTCCTCGCAGATCCACACACCCGCCCAGGCGCTGGGCGCGGTGTCCGCAGCGGAGGCGACGAGCGGGTTCGACGTCACCAGCGCTGCCGTGCCTCATCGAGCTGGCGCTGCCGCAGGCCGTCGAGCAGGTGTTTGGCGTGGGCGTCGGACTCTCGGTAGCGGTCCGCGCCGACCCGCAGCCTGCCGGCGGTGTCCCGTACGGATGCCGCGGCGGCGCCTATGCCGTCGACCAGGGTCCGTTGCAGGCCGTCGAGCAGCACCGGCATCATCGCGCAGAGCTGCCCGTAGGCGTCGGTGCCCAACCGGACGTGCTGGCCTGCCTGCTGGGCGGTGTCGACGCTGGTGGCGCTGCGGTCGAGGCGTGCGGCGTGGGCGGTCAGGTCGTCCGGGTCGACCTGGATGCCGTCACCGGCGGGCATCGTCTGGTCCCTGGTCGGGGAGGAGCCGGCTGCGGTACGAGTCGATGATGGCCTGGGCGCTCGGGTCGTCGCCCAATGACTTCATGGTTGCGTCGCTGACCTGTCGGAGCAGGTCGGTACGCGCGGCAGCGGTGGTCTCCAGGATCTGCCGGGCGGTGTGCGCAGCGGGTTGTTGCCGGATGCGCTCGTCGAGCCGTAGGTCGATCAGCAGGCCGGCCGAGTCGACGGTGACGTCGACAGTCCGATCGGCGTTGCGGGCGGTGCCGGTCAGATTCCGCATCGTCGCCGACAGTGTCTTCGCGCGTGCCGCCCGCTCGGCGAGAGACGATTCCCACTCGTCGAGCCGGCGCTCCGCCGCGTCGAGCGCAGCGTCGTCCGCCCACATGTCGACCCTCCCCAGGGGACCACTGCCAGCGGCAACCGGCGACATCACCGGCACGCTACCAACCAGTGGCGCTACGTGCATGCCCCTGCCGAAGCGGTGGTGGGGCTGCCTCGCCACGCGATCTTGCAGTTGCTGTCGCGACAAATGACGCAGAGCGCCGCTTTTCAACGACTGAAACCGCAAGATCGCCGGGGCGCGCGGCTCGGCGCAGTGAGGGCCGGGGGAGGCATTGGTCCGTATCATTTCGGCATGACGTGGTTCGGCCGGCGGGCGGTGTTGCTGGCCGGCGAGGGCTGCTCGTCGGTTGTTCGCGGCGGCCTGAGGCGGGGTGGCATCGCCGGTCAGGCGGTGTGGGCGGCCTGGATCTTTGCGGCTCACCGACACCGGGCGGGCGGCCTGACTCGTTTGCGACATCAGCTCCAAAGGCAACCCGCCAAGCCTGCCGCCCCTGAGCTACGAGGCCCCGGAGCCCCGGAGCCCCGGAGCCCCGGAGCCCCGGAGCCCCGAAGCCCCACGCTTGCGCAGCCGCAGTGCGGGAGGTTCCCAGCCGTCGGCGCGGGCGGTCAGGTGGCGGGGAGGGCGGTCAGCCGGTTGGCGCGGCAGCCCGCAACGGCCACGACGACGGCCAAGGCCAGGGCGATCAGGAAGAAGACGTCCGCGCCGGTGCGAGGGACGCCACGGTGGACAGGGTGATCCCGGCGAGGAAGACGCGCCGGTGGCCGATCCGGTGCACCAGCGCCACCGTCAGCCGGTGCTGCTCGGCGACGGTATGGCAGCCTGCCACCTGGTCCGGCCGGACGGCACCGGTCCCGATGTTCGCGCCACAGATCCCCGTGAGGTGTTGTCATGACGTTCACCACCCGACCGACGTTGCAGGGCACCTTCGGCATGGTGTCCTCCACCCACTGGCTCGCCAGCCAGGCGGCGATGGGCATCCTGGAACGCGGTGGCAACGCCTTCGACGCCGCGGTCACCGCCGGGTTCGTCCTGCACGTCGTCGAGCCGCACCTGAACGGGCCGGGTGGCGAGGTGCCGGCCATCGTCGCCACCGCACGGGACCCCCGGCCCAAGGTGCTGTGCGGGCAGGGGCCGGCCCCGGCCGGTGCCACCATCGCGCACTTCCGGTCCCTCGGGATGGACCTCATCCCGGGCGCCGGACCGCTCGCTGCGGCCGTACCCGGCGCCGTGGACGCCTGGCTCCTGCTGCTGCGTGAGCACGGCACGCTCACCCTCGCCGAGGTGCTGGAGCCGGCGATCGGCTACGCCGGCGCCGGGCACCCGCTGGTGGGCCGGGTCGGTGACACCGTGGCGGCCGTCCGGTCGCTGTTCGAGGAACACTGGCCCACGTCTGCCGCGCTCTGGCTGCGCGGCGGCCGACCGCCGGCCGCGGGGGAGCTGTTCACCAACCCGGCGTACGCGGACACGCTGCGCCGATTCGTCGAGGCGGGACAGGCGGCCGGCGTCGACCGGGAGGCCCAGATCGAGGCCGCGCGCCGGGCCTGGAGCACGGGTTTCGTCGCCGAGGCGATCGACGCGTTCAGCCGGCGGCCGTTCCAGGACTCCAGCGGGCACCCGCACGCCGGGCTGGTCACCGGCGACGACCTGGCCGCGTACTCGGCGAGTTGGGAGGCGCCGGCCACCCTCGACTGGCACGGCTACTCGGTGGCGAAGACCGGGTTCTGGGGTCAGGGGCCGGTGCTGCTGGAGTCACTGGCCACCCTGGACGCGCTCGACGACCCGGGCGCGTACGAGCCGGGGACCGCGGCGGGCGTGCACGCCCAGGTCGAGGCGCTCAAGCTCGCCTTCGCCGACCGGGAGGCCTGGTACGGCGACGGCCTCGACGTGCCCGCCAAGGCGCTGCTCTCCCCGCAGTACGCGCTGGAGCGGGCCGCGCTGATCGGCGAGCGCGCGTCGGCGGAGTTGCGCCCGGGGCGTCCGGACGGGGCGCAGCCGCGCCTGCCCGCCCACGTCCGACCCGGTGCCGTACGGCGTGCCGGGCCGTCGGACGCCACCACGGGAGAGCCGACGGTGCAGTCGGACGGGGTGACCCGGGGCGACACGTGTCACGTGGATGTGGTCGACAGGTGGGGCAACATGATCTCCGCGACGCCCAGCGGTGGGTGGTTGCAGAGCTCCCCGACGATTCCGGAACTCGGGTTCCCGCTGGGCAGCAGGTTGCAGATGTTCTGGCTGGAGGAGGGGCTGGCCTCGTCGCTGGCGCCGGGCCGCCGGCCGCGGACCACGTTGAGCCCGACGATGGTGCACCGCGACGGCGAGCCGGTGCTGGCCTGCGGGACCCCCGGTGGCGACCAGCAGGACCAGTGGCAGTTGCCGTTCCTGCTGCGGCACCTCGTCGGTGGACAGTCGTTGCAGGAGGCCATCGACGCGTCGGCGTGGCACACGGTCAGCCTGCCGGGGTCGTTCTATCCGCGCGACATGGAGCCGGGTGTCCTGGTGGTGGAGGACCGGATCGACGAGGGTGTGCTGGCGGCGCTGCGGACGTACGGGCACGAGGTGCGGGTCACCGACGGCTGGAGCCTCGGTCGGCTCTGCGCGGTGACCCGCGACCCGGCGACGGGCGTGCTGGCGGCCGGTGCGAACCCCCGGGGGATGCAGGGCTACGCGTGCGGCCGTTAGTCGTGGCCACGCGGATCCGGGCCTGAGCGTCAGACGCCGCGGGCGAACAGGGCCAGGCGTACCCGGTTGGGGCTTCCCGTCTTGGTCATCAGGCTGGTGATGTGGGTCTTGACCGTGGTGACGCCGATGTGGAGCTGGTCGGCGATCTCGGTGTTGGACAGGCCGTCGGCGACCAGGTTGAGCACGTCCCGTTCCCGCGCGGTGAGGCCCGGAAGGGCCGGTGGCGACCCGGGGCGGGCGTGTACCGCGCGCTGCACGAGGCGGCGCAGCACCTCCGGGCTGAACGGGCTGTCCCCGACGGCAGCCCGGCGGATGCCGTCCAGCAGCTCGGCGGGGGGCGCGTCCTTGAGCAGGAACCCGCACGCTCCGGCGGTCAGGGCGGGGTAGAGGTGGTCGTCGTCGCCGAACGTGGTCAGCACCAGGATGCGCGTGGTGGGACGTTCGGCGAGGATCCGGCTGGTGGCGGTGATCCCGTCGACGCCGGGCATCCGCAGGTCCATGACGACGACGTCGGGGAGGAGCCGCCCGGCCAGCGCGATCGCCTCGCGGCCGTTGTCGGCCTCCCCGACGACCTCGATGTCGGGTTGGGCGTCACACAGCATGCGCAGGCCGGCTCGGATGAGGTGCTGGTCGTCGACCAGCAGCACCCGGATCACGCCGGCTCCGCAGCGGGCGACCCGGCCGGGGCCTGGCGCTCGCGGGGCAGCGACCGGGCGGACGACTCGGTGGCCGGAAGCACGGTACGCACCCGCCACCCGGTGTCGGTCGGGCCCGCCTCCAGCCTGCCGCCGAGGACCTCGACGCGCTCGCGCATCCCGGTGATGCCGTGCCCGCCACCGGCCGGCACCCCCGCCGGCACCCCAGCACGGCCGTTGTCGGTGACCTCCCAGTGCACCGCGCCGTCCCGGACGGCGATCACGATGCGCGCGAGCGCCGACGTCCCCGCGTGTTTGGCCACGTTGGTCAGCGCCTCCTGGGTCAGTCGCAGCACCGCCATGCCGCGCACCGCGTCGAGGGACCCGATCGCCGGGTCGAGATCGGCCTCCACGGTGACACCCGCCTGCCGGGACCGGTCGATGGACGCGCCGATCGCCGCCGGCAGCGCGGAGGGTTCGATCGCGGTCAGCGCCGCGTCACCGCGTACCCCGTCGGGGTCGCGCAGCACCGCGACCAGCCGGCGCAGCTCCGCGAGGGCCGCGGTGCCGGTGCCGTGCACGTCGTCGAAGACCTCGCCCACCCGGGGGTCCAGGTCGGTGAGGACGTGCCGGGCCACGCCGACGCGCAGCACCATCGACGCCACGTGGTGCGCGACGACGTCGTGCAGCTCTCTGGCGATGGCGCTGCGTTCGTCGGCGCGGGCCGCGCGGCTCTCCGACTCGTGCTGGCGTTGCTCGGCCAGGGCCCGCTCCACGGCCTGTCGACTCAGCTCCCGGTTGGCGCGGATGACGAGGCCGAGCAGCACCGGCACGCCGACCTCCAGGGCCAGCCCGACGACCCCGGAGGCGAACCGGCGCGGCGGGTCGCCGATCGAGTCGGTCAGGTCGACCACGACCAGCAGTGCGGTGGCCAGCCAGATGGTCCGGGGCCGGCGCGCGCGCATGGTCACTTCGAGCAGCGCCCAACTGGCGCCAACCTGGTTGATGGTGAAGTCGTCGACAAGGCCGATCGCGACCGCCAGCAGGGCGGCCTGCGCCACCAGGTTGACCACCGGCCGACGGTGCGCCGCCAGCGCCACGGCGAACGCGAGCACCGCGAGGACCCACTGTGTCGCCGTGGGTGTGCGGGCGGAGTGCGGGACGAAGAGCAGATAACCCACCCCGGCGAGGTCGAGCAGCACCATCCGCACGAGCGTGTCCCGCATGTCGAACAGTCGCCCCAGCCAGCTCACGGTCGTCAGCCTAGGTGCTGCGGGCCGGTGGCGGCGGTCGCCGACCGCCGCCATCGGGTCCGGACCGCGAGGTACGCGGCCAGGCCGAGCGGCCCGAGCAGGATGGTCAGCACCAGCACCGGAGCCATGACCAGAGCCGGCACCCCCCGTTCCCGGCTGTCCAACCACGCCCACCGCCCGACGAACAGATCGAACGCGATCATGTGTGCCCAGCCCGCCGCCGCCCCGACGGAGGTGCCGAGCAGGTCGCGCACCCCGGCCAGGGTCGGCGACGTCACGGCCGGCAGCACGTCGCCGAACGCCGGGAGCACCAGCAGCGCGTAGATCACCACGACCGGCAGCACGATCAGCGGCGAGCCGATGATCCGGGCGGTCCACGACCAGCGGGGCAGCAGGATCATCAGCGCCCAGAACGGCGCGGCCACCGCGAACGTCAGTGAGAACAGCGTCGCGGTCATGCGGCCAGCGCCAGTTCCGGGCGGCGTCGGCGGGCCAGCACCAGGCCGGTGGCGGTCGCCGTCGCGACCACCAGGGCCGCGACCGCGACGAGCGTGGTGGCGTCCGGGCGCAGCAGCGGCTGTCCGCGCAGCGCCTGCCAGGTCAACAGCACGGTGAGTACGCCGTACGCGGCACCCGCGACGACCAGCAGCCGGGCGCGGGTGCGCTCGTCCAACCGGGTGCCGAACCGGCTCAGCAGGATCGCGAGGATCGGCAACGCCTGCAGGGCGTGCAACCCCACGAAGTGCCCGATCCGCAGGTCACCGCCGGTGGTGCTCCAGCCGACGATCGGCAACCCCGGCCCGCCGTCGAGCACGCCGACGCTGTGCGCCCCGCCGATCCCCTCGATCCCCGGGTCCTGCATCGGCAGCGCCATCGGCACCGCCGCGAGCATGCCCAGCAGGGAAAGGCCGAGCCCCCAGCCGACGGCGGTCGCGGCGACCCGGTCGGGGATCCGCTGGATCAGGACCACGATCCCGATGACGAGGTGCGCGAAGAACAGCACCATGATCGCAGCGCCCATCGCCGCGAACAACGCGGCGTTCAGGGAAGTGCTGGCGTTGAAGTGGCTGGTCTGCCCGCGTACCACCTGACCGACGATCACCATCATCTCGATCACCGACATCGCGACGATGATCGTGACGGCCCACTCGGTGGCCCGGCTGCGTCGTGGCAGCAGGGAGAGCATCCAGGCGAGCGTCGTGCCATACAGCACGAAGGACACCGCGAACTTGAACGGCTTGAGCCAGATCGGCGCCCCGGTGAGGACGCGCGGGTCGACGAGGATGCCGACCGCGGCGACGGCGGCGAGCACCGCCATCGCGGAGACGAAGACCATCAGGGGGCGATTCCAGTGCGTCACCCGGCGCAGCAGGGTTGTCATGCCTGTAGATGTTCGTGGCCGCGCCCGCCGGTCGCGCCCGACCGTGAGCCCCGGTTGCGGCCAGTGGTCGGAGCGCGCCTCCTCCCTGGGTAGGAGATGAAATCCGTCGAAGCCTGTCGCGGGTGCTGGCACAATGGCCGGCCTGCCGACCGGACGGGGAGAGCTCATGACGATCAATGCGGACCGTGTCCAGCCGAACGAGACCACCGTGCCGTTGCTGCCCTGCCCGGCGCCGCAGGAGACCCTGGCGTTCTGGCGGGCGCTCGGGTTCGAGGTGACCTACGAGCAGACCAGACCGTACGTGTACCTGGCGTTTCGGTGGAGTGGGTTCGACCTGCACTACGGCCCGGCACCGAAGGATCTCGACCCGGCAAAGGAGCATTCCGGCGGCTGCCTGGTGATGGTGGACGCGGTGGCGTCGTACCACGCGGTGTTCACCGAGGCGATGCGCCGCAGCTACGGCAAGGTGCTGGTCAAGGGTCTGCCCCGGATGACCCGCTACCGGGCTGGGGCGTCGCGGTTCAGCATCATCGATCCGTCCGGCAACACCATCGTCTTCATCCAGCGGGACGAACCGAATGTGGAGTACGGCGGGTCGAAGGAGCTCGACGGGCTGGCCCGGGTGCTCGACAACGCGCGGATCCTGCGCGAGTTCAAGCTGGACGACCGGGCGGCCTACCGGGCGCTCGACTCGGGGATGCGCCGCCGCGCCGAGGACGCCCCGGTGGTCGAGCAGGCGATGGCGCTGGCTGGCCTGATCGAGTTGGCGACCGCGTTGGACAAGGCCGATCGGGTGCCCGAGTGGGGCGCCCGCCTCCGGGCGCTACCGCTGACCCCGGAGCAGCGCACGCGGGCGGCGCAGTACATCGCCGACCCGGCCATCCTCGAACCCTGGTGGCCGGACCAGCGTTGACCGCGGACCTCCCCTCGCGCACCGTGGTCACCGGCTGGCGCGTCACGCCGGGCCAGCGGGTCGGTACTAGGAGGCCAGCCGTTCGTGCCCGGGGCGGGGAAGTTCAGCGCTGCCGTCCGACGTGTTGATCTCCGACCAGACGGCGTCGAGGGAGAGGCCGAGGACGTCGGCGATCGCCGCGATGGTCGGAAAGGCGGGGGTAGCTATCCGGCCGGACTCGATCTTTCGCAGGGTTTCCGGCGAGACGCCCGCGTCCAGCGCGGTGAGGAGCATCGAGCGCTCGCCACGGGCCCGACGCAGCAGGGCGCCGAGGCGCTGTCCGCGTTCGAGTTCTGCGGGAGTGAGCGGCAACCTGACCATGCCCCGATTCTAGTACCGGGATAATATGGCCGGGATACTTATTGGCGACCCGAGGAAGGCGCTGCATGATCGAGATCCTGAGCCCCACCGACGTGCTGCGAGCGAAGGACACCGGCGCGCTGGTCGCCGGCATCCTGCAGACGCTGAAGAGCCGCTGCGTGGTCGGCACCAACCTGCTGGACATCGACCGGTGGGCGCAGGCCATGATCACCGAGGCCGGGGCGCAGTCCTGCTACGTCGACTATGAGCCGTCCTTCGGGCGCGGACCGTTCGGCCACTACATCTGCACGTCGGTGAACGACGCCGTGCTGCACGGCTTGCCGCACGACTACCCGCTCGCCGACGGCGATCTGCTCTCGCTCGACCTCGCCGTCTCCCAGGGTGGAGTTGTCGCGGACTCGGCCATCAGCTTCATCGTGGGCGACGTGCGGCCCCCGGAGAGCCTCGCGCTGATCGACGCGACCGAGCGGGCGTTGCAGGCGGGGATCGCCGCCGCCGGCCCCGGCGTTCGCATCGGTGACATCTCCCACGCGATCGGCTCGGTCCTCAGCGCGGCGGGATACTCGATCAACACCGAGTTCGGCGGCCACGGCGTCGGATCGACGATGCACCAGGACCCGCACGTCTCCAACACCGGGCGCCCCGGTCGCGGATACCGGCTGCGGCCGGGCCTGCTGCTGGCGCTGGAGCCGTGGGTCATGGCGGACACCGCCGCGCTCGTCACCGACGCCGATGGCTGGACACTGCGAAGCGCGACGGGCTGCCGCACGGCGCACAGCGAGCACACCATCGCCATCACCGACGATGGCGCGGAGGTGCTCACCCTGCCGACGCGCTGACCCGTACGGCGCGACCAGGTCGGCACCTCCTCCGTGACACCATCCTGGTCCGGGTTCAGAATGAACCGATCGGTCATATTTTCCGTGATGACGGTCAGGGTCACCCACCAGAGTCGCGGAGGCACGATGTCAACGGTTCGAACTGGTCCGGTCATCGGACTGCTCGTGCAGATCGTCCTGCTGGCGGTGCTGGCGGAGACAGTCGGTCTGGACGCGGCGGGTTGGATGGCAGGGCTGGCGTACGGGGTGGTCCTGTGCGCCCTGCTCAGCCGGGGGATGTCCCGCTCGGGCGCGGATGCGCTGACCCCGGCCGACCGGGTGACCCTGAGCCGGGCGATCCTCGTCGGCGGCGTGACGGCCCTGGCCGCCGACTCGATCGGCCGGTCGGCGCCGGTCACCCTGATGGTCGTCCTCACCAGCGTGGCGTTGGCCCTCGACGCCGTGGACGGGTACACGGCCCGCCGCACCGGGACGACCAGCGAACTCGGCGCGCGTTTCGACATGGAGATCGACTCCGTCCTGGTCCTGGTGCTCTGCCTACACGTGGCCCCCGCGGTGGGTGGCTGGGTGCTCGTGATCGGCGCGATGCGCTACCTCTTCGGCGCCGCGACCTGGGCGTTGGGGTGGATGCGGGGCTCCCCGCCGCCGCGTTACTGGAGCAAGGTCGTCGCCGCGATCCAGGGCGTGGTGTTGACGGTGGCGATGGCCGACGTGCTGCCCGCGCCGCTGACGACCGTCGTGCTGGTGGCGTCAGTGGCGCTGCTGCTCGAGTCGTTCGGGCGTGACGTCGCCTGGCTCTGGACGACCCGGCACCTCCGCCACACCGTCATCAACGGCGCTGCGGGTGCGCTGGTCCCGCCGGCCGGCTCGGCGAGCCACAGCGCCCCTACCGTCGGGGTGGGACTGGCCGAGCTGACCCCGGTTAAGGCCGATGGGCTGCCCTGGTCGGAACGCCGGACGGTCGCCGTGGCCCGACACGGCACCGCCCGCGTCTGAGCCGCCCCGGATGCCGCACCCATCAGTGATCATGGAAGGATGCCCGGGTTGTCGCTCTTGACGCGCGTACGTCAGCTGCCGAGCCAGGGACGGAGGCCGATGAGGGGCACCGACGGCGAGGACCAGCCGAAACGCTCCATCGGGGCCCGGCTGACGACCATCCTGGCCGCGCTGCTCGTTCTGTTCGTCCTCACCGTGCCGTACGACTACGGCCGGCTCAGCCCGGCGGGGTTCGCGCGGATCCCCCTGGAGGCGCTGCTGGTCGTGGCCCTCCTGCTCGCCCTGCCGTCTCGGGGCAGCCGACTGGTCGCGACGCTGGCCGGCGTGGCCCTCGGTCTGCTCGGCCTGCTGAAGCTGCTCGACCTGGGGTTCTCCGCCTCGCTGAGCCGGGCGTTCGACCCGGTGCTCGACTGGGCGCTCCTCGACGAGGGGTTCGCCTTCCTCAGCGAGTCGTACGGTCGGCCCGCCGCCATCGGTGCCGTCGTCGCCCTGGCGGTGGTGGTCGTGGGCCTGCCCACGCTGGTCACGTTGTCGATGCGGCGACTGCGGCGGCTGGTGGTCCGGCACCGCACCGGCACCACCCGGATCGTGGCCGCGCTGGTGGTCGTCTGGGTGGCCTGCGCCGCGTTCAACGTGCGGGTGGCCCAGGGCGTACCGGTCGCCGACACCTCCGCGACCACCCTGGCCAACGGCCACGGCTTCCAGGTGCGCCTGCGCCTCGACGACCGCGAGACGTTCGGCGCCCTGATCGAGGCCGACAGGTTCGCCGACACCCCGGGCGACCAGCTACTGACCGCGCTGCGCGGCAAGAACGTGGTGGTCGCCTTCGTGGAGAGCTACGGCCGGGACGCCGTCGAGGACCCGGAGTTCGCGCCGCAGGTCGGTGCGGTCCTCGACCGCGGCGCCACCGAGCTGGGCGCGGCGGGTTTCGCCGCGCAGAGCGGCTTCCTCACCTCGCCGACCTTCGGTGGCGGCAGTTGGCTCGCGCACGACACGCTGCTCTCCGGCCTCTGGATCGACAACGACCAGCGGCACCGCACCCTGCTGGCCAGCGACCGGATGACCCTCAACGGCGCCTTCCGACGGGCGAACTGGCAGACCGTGGGCGTGATGCCCGCCGTCACCAGGGCGTGGCCGGAGGGCTCCTTCTTCGGCTACGACCGGTTCTACGACGCCCGGACGCTCGCGTACCGGGGACCGAAGTTCAGCTTCGGCACCCCGCCGGACCAGTACACCCTGGCCAGCTGGCAGCGCCTGGAGCAGGCGAAGCGCGACGGCAACGTGATGACCGAACTGGCGATGGTGTCGAGTCACGCGCCCTGGACGCCAGTCCCGCCGCTGCTCGACTGGGCCGACGTCGGCGACGGCGCGGCCTACCGCGGGGCCGGCGGTGGCAAGACCGACGACCGGCGCCGGAGCACCACCCAGATCCGGGCGGACTACCGGAAGTCCATCGAGTACACCCTCGGTGCGCTCATCTCCTACGTGCGGACCTACGGGGACGACGACCTCGTGTTCATCGTCCTCGGTGACCACCAACCCGCCGCGGTCGTCACCGGCGAGAACGCCAGCCACGACGTCCCGATCTCGATCATCACCCGGGACCGGGCCGTGTTGGACCGGATCTCCGGGTGGGGCTGGCAGGACGGGCTGAAGCCCGGCCCGCAGGCGCCGGTCTGGCGGATGGACGCCTTCCGGGACCGGTTCCTGACCGCCTTCGGACCGTAACCCGGCCACCTCTCTCACGGACTGGACCCAGACAGATGACGGCTGTCACCGACACCAGGGTCGCTGCGCTCCGCACCGACCCGGACCTGTCCCTGCTGCACCGGTCGCTGGACGTCTACTACGGCGATCCCGAACGGGACGCGAGGATGGACGCCTTCTACGCCCGATTCGTCAGCAGCGGGGACCTCGTCTTCGACATCGGCTCCCACGTGGGCGACCACATCGGCAGCTTCCGTCGCCTCGGCGCCCGGGTCGTCGCGGTGGAACCGCAGCCGCTGTGTCTGCGCGCCCTGCGGGCGATCTACGCCGACGACGACCAGGTGACAGTGGTCGAGGCCGCGTGCGGCGCGCTACCCGGGCACATCCGGCTGCACGTCAACTCCACCAACCCCACCGTGTCGACCGCCTCACCGGACTTCGTCCGGGCGGCGCAGGACGCGGACGGCTGGCAGGGCCAGGTGTGGGATGCTGACATCGAGGTCCCGGTCGTCACCGTCGACGCGCTGATCGAGACGTACGGCGTGCCGACCTTCACCAAGATCGACGTGGAGGGTTTCGAGGACGAGGTGCTGGCCGGCCTGAGCCGGCCGCTGCCTGCCCTCTCGTTCGAGTTCACCACGATCGCGCGCGGGGTGGCCCACCGGTGTCTCGACCGCCTGACCGCGCTCGGCTTCGACGGCTTCGACATCGCGCTGGGCGACGACAAGTCGATGACGTTCCGACGGTGGATATCCGCGACCGACCTGGCGACGCACCTGCACGAACTGCCGCACGCCGCGAACTCCGGGGACGTGTACTGCGTGTCCGGAATCCGGGCGGCCACCACCGACAGCTGACCGGAGCAGTCGTCACCGCTACGGTCCACGGTGAACGGCACCGGGCCCGACGATCAGATGATCGGCCGCTGGCGGTGGGACGGACCAGCGCGGGATGATCGACGTTCGTCTCGACGCCGAGCCGAGCCACGCGATCGCGGGGAAGAGGGTGACGCCGATGACCCCGACACAGCTGCGCGCGTACGTCGCCGTGGCCCGGCTGGGGTCCGTCAAGCAGGCCGCCGCGGAGCTCCAGGTCTCCGAGTCGGCGGTGTCGCTCCACATCGCTCAGCTGCGCAGGGAGTTCGACGACAAGCTCTTCACCCGAACGGCGGGTGGTCTCGCCTTCACCCCTGGCGGGCTGCGGCTGGCCAGTCGCGCCGCGGAGCTGCTGGGGCTCCAGGACCGCACGATCCAGGAGGTGAGCGCCGCGACGCGCGGCCGGCGGCTGCTGCGGGTCGCCGCGTCGAGCCTGTTCGCCGAGTTCGCCGCGCCGGGCCTGATCGAACTCTTCGCCAAGCGGGCCGCCGACCTCGACGTCGAGTTGAGTGTGCGCAGCCCGGGTGCCTTCGGGTCGCTGCTGCTGGCCCGCGCGGTGGACATCGCGATCGGTCCGCAACCGCCGGTGCTGGAAGGCGCCACCGTCAGCCGGCCGGTGATGAACTACCGCCTCGTCCTCGTCGTCGGCCCGGACCACCCGCTGGCCGGTGTGCCGGCGTCCCCCGGGCAGTTGCGGGAGCAGACCTGGCTGCTCGGGCCGTCCGCGACCACGGATCTGGGTGGGGTGCCGGCGATGCTGCGTCGCCTCGCCGTGCCGGACGAGCGGCAGCAGATCTTCCAGAGCCACGCGGCGGCGCTGGGGGAGGCCAAGCGGGGCAAGGGTGTCTCGCCGGCCCTCGCGTTCACCGTCGCGCCTGACGTCCGACGGGGGCACCTCGTGCACGTGGCGGGGCCGCACGCCACGATGGAGGCGGTGTGGCATTCGCAGGTGCTCGCCACCCCCGACGCGATGTCAACCGCCGACGAGCTGTCGCGCTTCTCGTCGACGCCGAGGGCGATTCAGGCGATGATGCGCGGCGCGGGAGTCAGCGTCGGCCACTTTCGGCCGTCGGTGCACGTGACGCTCTGGAGCTGACGGGCGACGACCAGCAGGTCCTGGAAGGTGCCGGCCGGCAGCATCCGGTCGCAGTAGGGGAGAGCGGCGGCCATGCCGCCGACCCGGGGCGTGAAGCCGGGTGCGCCGGCGCGGGGATTCAACCAGATGATCCGGTACGCGCGGCGGCTCAGCCGGGCCATCACGGCCGCCAATTCGTGCGGCGGGTCGCTGTCCCAGCCGTCCGATCCGATCACCACCACCGCCCCGCGCACCGCGTCCGCGTGGTGGGAGGTGAGCAGGGAGCGCAGGTTCGTGGCGATCCGGGTGCCCCCGTACCGGTCGGTCACGGCGGCGCTGGCCCGCGCGACCGCCTCCGCCGCCGACCTGTGTCGCAGCACCACGGTGAGCCGGGTCAGCGTCGTCGCGAACGCGAAGACCTCCCCGTCGGCAACCACCGCGAACGCTCGCATCAGGTGCAGGTAAGCGGTGGCCTGCGCCCGCATCGACTCGCTGACGTCGCAGAGCAGCACGACCCGGCGTGGTCGTCGTACCGGTCGCTCGCGGACGACGTCGACGGGTTCCCATCCGGTGCGACGGGCCCGGGCGATGGTGGGCCGCAGCGCGACCCGGGCACCGGCCGCGCCGGTGGCGAACCGCCGGGTACGCCGGGTCGGCCAGCCGGCGACGGCAGCGCGCAGGGCGTCGCCGAGTTGTGCCACCTGCGCGCTGTCGAGTTCGTCGAACGGGCGGTCGGCGAGCCCGGTGAGGGCGCTGGGGCGCCGCTCGGGCAGCCGCAGTGCAGTGTCGTGTGCCGGTGTCTCCGCGACGGCCGGCGGCAGCGTCGCCCACGGCAGGCCACCGGAATCCGAGTCGTCGGTGTCGGCCGGCACCCGCGCGTACACGTCGTCGTGGGCGTCAGGTGGGGACGCGGACCGCGACGGCCGGGGCAGCGGTGGCGGGTCCGCGAAGATTGCCGCGAAGACCCGGTCGAACGCGGCGAGGTCGGTGTGCTGCCGGACCAGGCAGATCCGGGCCGTCCAGTAGAGCGACGACATCGAGTGGGGTGGGCTGGCGGCGAGCGCCCGGACGAAGTCGTCCACGTCGGTGAGGCCGGCCGGGACGCCGGCCCGTCGCAGCCGGCCGGCGAAAGCCACCGCGAACGCGGCCCGGTCGACCCCGCGCAGCACGCTCGGGCTCACCGGCGGGAGGCCAGCCAGGCGATCACCGCGCCCACGGCGACGAGCCCGACAACGACGGGTACGAGCCGCTTGGTGATCGAACCGCCGGCGATGCTGAGCAGGTCGAGCGCCTCCGGCTCGGCTGCCGCCGCCACACGGGTGGAGCCGTCCTCCGCCGCCGCACCCGCCGCCCCCGCCGCCCCCGCCGCCCCCGCCGGCACCGACGGCACCGACGCCACCGCCGGCACCGCCGCCGCCGACGGCACCGACGGCGAGATCGGCGACGGCGCGAGGGGCTCCGAATCCGGCACCGGCGCTGGCGCGGGCGGCTGGTCGGCGGCGAGCTTGGCCTCCAGGTTGGCGACGAACTGGGCCACCAACTTGCCCGACACCTCCTTGATCATGCCGCTGCCGAACTGGGCCAGCTTGCCGGAGATCTTCAGGTCGGTGTCCACGCTGACCAGCGTCTGGGCGCCGTCCGGCCGTAGGTGGGCGGTGACCAGCGCGGACGCGTTCCCCGTCGACCGGGCGTCGCGGCCCTTCGCGTCGATCACCCCGCGGTAGGCGGCGTCGTCCTTCTCGACGAACCGGGCGGTGCCCGCGAACTCCGAGAGCACCGGCCCGACCTTGACCTTCACCCTGCCCCGGTAGACGTCACCGTCGACGCCGGTCAACTGGGCGCCTGGCAGGCACGGCGCGATTCCCTCCAGGTCGGTGAGCACTGCCCACGCCTCGTCGATCGGGACAGCGACAGCGAACTCGTTCGTGATCTTCATAGCTGGCTCTCCTGGTAGGTGCCGAGCGCGGCGGCGACCACGGCGCGGTCGTCGGGGGTCTTGGCGATGGTGCCGATGGTCCACGCGACGTCGTCGGCGGCGAGATCGGCGACGCCCAGCACGGACAGCGCGGCCACCCAGTCGATGGTCTCCGCCATCCCCGGGGGCTTCTCCAACTCCCGGCCGCGTACGCCGCCGACGAACTGGACGGCCGTCTGGATCAGCGGCTCGGTGGCGCCCGACACGGCGCGGCGGACGATCTCGACGGCGCGGGCCGGTTCGGGAAAGTCGATCCAGTGGTACAGGCAGCGGCGACGCAACGCGTCGTGCAACTCCCGGCTGCGGTTGGAGGTGAGCACCACGACCGGCGGCGTTTGGGCGGTGAACGTGCCGAGTTCGGGGATCGTGATGCCGGCCTCGCCGAGGAACTCGAACAGCAGCGCCTCGAACTCGTCGTCGGCCCGGTCGATCTCGTCGATCAGCAGCACCGGCGGGACCGGCCCCCGGTGGCGTACGGCCCGCAGGATCGGCCGTTCCTGGAGGAACTCGACGCCGAACAGGTCCGCGTCGGTGAGCCGCGCGTGTTGTGCCTCGGCGAGCCGGATCGCCAGCAGTTGTCGCTGGTAGTTCCACTCGTAGAGCGCCTCGCCCGCAGTCAGCCCCTCATAGCACTGCAACCGGATCAGCGGGGTCTCCAGCGCGCGGGCCAACGCCTTCGCGGCGGCGGTCTTGCCGACGCCCGGCTCGCCCTCCAGCAGCAGCGGCCGGCCGAGGCGCAGCGCCAGGAACAGGGCCATCGCCAGGCCGTCGTCGACCAGGTAGTCGACGGCGTCGAGGCGGTGCCGCACGGCCAAGGCATCCTTCATCAGTGTCGCGGCGTGGAAACTCGGCCGTTTAGGGCCAGAAGGAAACGCCGCGCCCTCCCCTCAATACTCGCCGTACACGGTGAGCTACTAGAATGTGACGCGTGAGTGAGGTGGTGAAGCGGGCGTACAAGTACCGCTTCTATCCCACCCCCGAGCAGGCCGATCAGCTCAACCGCACCTTCGGCTGCGTGCGCAAGGTCTACAACCTCGCCTTGGAGGCGCGCACCCGCGCGTGGGCCGTCGACCGGCGGCGCAGCACCTACGTGCAGTCCTCGGCGTGGCTGACCGAGTGGAAGCGCACCGAGGAACTGGCCTACCTCACCGAGGTCAGCTCTGTGCCCTTGCAGCAAGCCCTGCGGCACCTGCAAGCCGGATTTGCTGCGTTCTGGGACAAGCGCTCGCGCTATCCGCGATTCAAGTCCAAGCGCAAGTCCCGGGCGTCGGCGGAATACACCCGCTCGGCGTTTCGCTGGCGCGACGGGCAACTCAGCCTGGCCAAGATGCACGCCCCGCTGATCGTCGTGTGGTCGCGGCCCCTGCCCGATGGTGTCGAGCCGTCCACCGTCACTGTGTCCCGTGACCCGGCCGGTCGGTGGTTCGTGTCCCTGCTGGTCGAGGATTCCACCGTGACTCCCCTCCCGCCGCTTGACGCGGCGGTCGGGGTTGACGCGGGTATCACCAGTCTGCTCACCCTCTCCAGCGGGGAGAAGATCACCAACCCGCGCCACGAGCGCGCCGACCGGCGCAAGTTGGCCAAGGCGCAGCGGAACCTGTACCGCAAGGGCAAGGACACCAAGAACCGGGCCAAAGCCCGCCTTTCGGTGGCCCGTATCCATGCCCGCATCGCCGACCGGCGGCGGGATCACCTGCACAAGCTGTCGACTCGACTCGTCCGCGAGAACCAAACGGTCGTGATCGAGGACCTCAGTGTGCGTAACATGCTGCGCAACCACAGTCTCGCCCGCGCCATCTCCGACGCGGCCTGGTCGAGCCTGCGCAGCATGATCGAGTACAAGGCCGCCTGGTACGGGCGGAGGGTGATCGTCGTCGACCGCTGGCATCCGAGCACGAAGACCTGCTCGGCGTGCGGTCGGATCAATACCGCGATGACCCTCGGCGTCCGCGTCTGGACGTGCCCCGGCTGCGACGCTGTGCACGACCGGGACGTCAACGCAGCCCGCAACATCCTCGCCGCCGGGCTGGCGGAGAGGTAAAACGCCTGTGGAGGGACGATCAGACCCGATCCGCGCAAGCGGTGAAGGCGCGGCCTGGTGAAGCAGGAAACCCCTCAGGCGATTGAGGGAATCCCCGCCCGTCCGGGCGTTGGAGGATGTCAAGCCTCGCCCGCCAGCAGCCGTTGGTAGTCCGCCCGGGTGTCCACGTCGATCGGCACCGGCCCGTCGACAGGCACCTCGGTCACCGGGTGCCGGCCGGAGTGCAGCAGCTTCCAGACGGCCTTGTCGCCGTGCAGGTCGTACAGCTCGGAAAGGATCGCCCGGTCGAAGCGGAACGGGTGGCCCAGCCCGTTCGCGTACCGGCAGACGGCCAGCGGGGTGGCCGCCGCGGCGACCCGGCGGACGTCCGCCGCGCGGACGCCGGGCTGGTCGCCGAGGAGCAGCACGAGCGCGTCGGCGCGTGGGTCCACCGCCCGCGCGGCCGTGCTGACCGACGACCCGCATCCGGTGCTGAACGCCAGGTTCTCCACGACCTGGCACCCGGTCAGGTCGACCCGGTCGCGGATGCCGCTCGCCGCGCCGCCCACTGTGACGAGCAGTTGGTCGAAGCCGCACGAGCGGGCCAGGTCGAGGGTGGCGTCGAGCAGCGTCCGCCCCCGGTACGGCAGCAGTTGCTTCGCCTCGCCGAGCCGCGCCGACGCACCCGCGGCGAGCACCAGGCCGGTCAGGAACACCGGCTACGCCGCCGTGTAACTCGCGAGGCAGCCGGCGCAGCAGAACCAGAAGTCCTGCCCGTCGACCCGCGCGTGTGGCGTCTCCGACCCGACCAGCACGGTCATCCCGCAGACGGGGTCGACGGCCTGCTGCGGCCGGGTGGCCCGCGCGCCGGAGGGCGGGGCCAATCCGTCCACCCGGACCGCCCGGACCACCTCACCCATGATCGACAGGGCGATCTCCGCCGGTGTACGAGCGCCGATGTCCAGACCGGCCGGGGAGTGGACGCGGGCGCGCTCCGCGTCGGTCAACCCCAGCTCGTCGAGCAGGGCCGCGCCACGTCTGCCGCTGGCGACGAGCGCGATGAAACCGACGCCGGCGTCCAGCGCGGCGCGGATCGCCTCCTGCTCGCCCTTGCCCAGGCCGGCCACGACGACCGCGGTGCAGCCGGTGCAGTCGTCGGCCGTGACGACGTCGAAGTCGAGGAACGCGGCGAGGTTGGCGACCGCCGCGCTGATCGGCGTGCTGCCGACCACGCGCAGTGTCGGCGCCGGCAGCATCGGTCGGAGGAAGACCTCGATCGCCCCGCCGGAGTGGCACGGGTTGATCACCACCCGCGCCCCCGGCGTGTCCGGGAACGGGGCCGCTCCCTCCGGTAGCACCCGCAGCAGCAGGGCGGTCCCGTCGCGCAGGGTGTCGAGTGCGGCCGCCCGTACCGAACTCTCGGCGCACACCCCGCCCACGAAGCCCTCGATCGAGCCGTCCGACCGGATCACCGCCGCGTCGCCCGGCCGGGCCGACGTCGGATCCTGGGCGCGGACCACTGTGGCGTGGACGAACGGCTCCCGGGTGTCGGTCAGCTCCCGGGCGCGCTCCGCGATGGTCGTCATCTCGGCTCCCTCAGATCGGCGGCCGTGCCTGACCGCGCATCGCGTCCCACACCCGCGACGGCGTCAGCGGCATGTCGGCATGGCGGACGCCGAAGGGCTTCAGGGCGTCCACCACCGCGTTGACGATCGCTGGTGGCGATCCCACCGTCGCGGACTCGCCTACGCCCTTCGCGCCGATCGGGTGGTGCGGCGACGGCGTCACGGTGAACCCGGTCTCCCAGTCCGGCACCTCCAGCGATGTCGGGATCAGGTAGTCCATCAGGGACGCGCCGAGGCAGTTGCCGTCCTCGTCGAACGCGATCATCTCCATCAGGGCCATGCCGACCCCGTCGGTCAGCCCGCCGTGCACCTGCCCCTCGATGATCATCGGGTTGATCCGGGTGCCGCAGTCGTCGACCGCGATGAAACGTCGGACCGTCACCTGAGCGGTGCCCGGGTCGATGTCCACCACGCAGATGTACGCGCCGTGCGGGTATGTCAGGTTCGACGGGTTGTAGCAGATCTGCGCCTCCAACCCACCCTCGATGCCCTCGGGCAGGTCACCCGCGCCATGCGCGCGCAGGGCGATGTCCTGGATGGTGACGGACCGGCCCGGGTCGCCCGCGACGTGGAACGCCCCCTTCTCCCACTCCAGGTCGGCCACCGACACCTCCAGCATTCCGGAGGCGATGATCCGGGCCTTGTCGCGGACCTTGCGGGCCACCAGGGCAGCCGCCGCACCCGACACGGGCGTGGAACGGCTGCCGTACGTGCCGAGGCCGAACGGGGTGTTGTCAGTGTCGCCGTGCAGCACCTCGATGTCCGCCGGCGGGATTCCGATCTCCTCCGCGACGATCTGCGCGAACGTCGTCTCGTGCCCCTGCCCCTGCGACTGCACGCTGAGGCGTACCACCGCCTTTCCGGTCGGGTGGACGCGCAGCTCGCAGCCGTCGGCCATGCCCAGCCCGAGAATGTCCATGTTCTTGCGCGGCCCGGCGCCGACGGCCTCGGTGAAGAACGCGATGCCGATGCCCATCAGCTCGCCGCGGGCCCGCTTCTCGGCCTGCTCGCGGCGCAACTCGTCGTAGCCGGCCATCTCCATCGCCAGCCGCATCGTCGGCTCGTAGTTGCCCGAGTCGTACACCCAGCCGGTCTTCGTGGTGTACGGGAACTGCTCCGGCTGGATGAAGTTCTTCAGCCGCAGCTCAGCCGGGTCCATGCCGAGTTCGTCGGCGAGGCAGTCGACGATCCGCTCGACCAGGTAGACCGCCTCGGTGATCCGGAACGAGCACGCGTACGCGACGCCGCCGGGCGCCTTGTTGGTGTAGACCGCCGTCATCTTGCAGTACGCGGCCTCGATGTCGTAGCTGCCGGTGAACACCCCGAAGAAACCGGCCGGGTACTTCACCGGGGCGGCGGTGCCGTTGAACGCGCCATGGTCGGCCAGCACGTTGGTGCGGATGCCGAGGATCCGGCCGTCGCGGGTCGCCGCGATCTCCCCGCGCATGATGTAGTCGCGGGCGAAGCCGGTGCTGATCAGGTTCTCCGAGCGGTCCTCCATCCACTTCACCGGCTTGCCGGTGACGATCGACGCGACGATCGCGCAGACATACCCGGGGTAGATCGGCACCTTGTTGCCGAACCCGCCGCCGATGTCCGGCGAGATCACCTGGATCTTGTGCTCGGGCAGGCCCGCCACGATCGCGTAGAGGGTGCGGTGCGCGTGCGGCGCCTGGGTGGTCGACCAGAGCCGCAGCTTGCCCTCGACCGCGTCGTAGTCGGCGACCGCCCCGCACGTCTCCATCGGCGCCGGGTGCACCCGGGGGTAGACGAGATCCTGGCTGACCACGACGTCGGCGCGGGCGAAGACCGCCTCGGTGGCCGCCTCGTCGCCGGTTTCCCAGTCGAAGCAGTGGTTGTTCGTCTTGCCGTCCAGGTCGTCGCGGATCAGCGGGGCGTCCGGCGCCAACGCGCGACGCGCGTCGATCACCGGGTCGAGCACGTCGTACTCGACGTCGATCAGCTCCAACGCGTCGCGCGCCGCGTACCGGTCCTCGGCGACGACGAACGCGACCTCCTGGCCCTGGAAACGCACCTTGTCGGTGGCGAGGACGGCCTGCACGTCGTTGGAGAGGGTCGGCATCCAGGCCAGGTTCTGCTGCGCGAGCGCCGCCCCGGTCACCACCGCCTTCACCCCGGGCGACGCCTCGGCGGCGCTGGTGTCGATGCTGACGATTCGGGCGTGTGCCACCGGCGAGCGGAGGATCGCGAGGTGCAGCATGCCGGGAAGCTGGACGTCGTCGACGTACCGGCCGCGACCCCGCAGGAACCGGGGGTCCTCCTTGCGCAGCATCCGGCCGTACCCGACGGGTTTCTGGTCGTTGTCGTGGAACGTGTCCACGCGCTCGTGCACGGTGGTCATGCGACGGCCCCCGCGGGCTGGCCGGCGTCGGCGATCTCGCCGGCCTCGGACGATTCGGTGGTCTCGGCGACCTGGGCCGCGGCCTGCGCCTCGGCCACGGCGGCCCAGCGGACCGAGCGGACGATGGTGGCGTAACCCGTGCACCGGCAGATCTGACCCGAGATCGCCTCCCGGATCTCCGTCTCACTCGGGTCAGGGTTGCGGTCGAGCAACGCCCGCGCGGTCATCATCATCCCCGGCGTGCAGAAACCGCACTGCAGACCGTGGCACTGCATGAAGCCCTGTTGGATCGGGTCCAACTCGGCGCCCTTGGCGAGACCCTCGACGGTACGCACCTGGTGGCCGCCGGCCATCGCCGCGAGCACGGTGCACGACTTCACCGGCTCGCCGTCCAACCAGACCACACAGGTGCCGCAGTTGCTGGTGTCGCAACCCCAGTGCGTGCCGGTCAGACCGAGCACGTCCCGCAGGAAGTGCACCAGCAGCAACCGGCCCTCGATCTCCCGGGTGACCTCGACGTCGTTGACGGTCATGGTGACCTGCATGCTCAGCTCCTCGCCCGTTCGACGGCCCGGCGCAGGGTCCGCCTGGTCAGCTCGGCGGCCAGATGCCGCTTGTAGTCCGCGCTGCCGCGCTGGTCGGTCACCGGATCGCAGCTGCGCGCCGCGATCGCCCCGGCCTGCTCGTAGAGGTCCTCCGAGGGGTCCTGCCCGCGCAGCGCCGCAGAGATCTCCGGGATGCCCGTGGTGTTGGGGCCGACCGCCGCGAGCCCGACCCGGGCGTCGACGATCGCGCCGCCGTCGAGCCACACCGCCGCGCCGGCCGACACCACGGCCCAGTCGCCGGCCCGGCGCTCGACCTTGGCGTACGCGCTGCCGCAGCCGGGCCGTACCGGTAGCCGGATCTCGACCAGGATCTCGTCGTCCGCGACGGCCGTCTCGTACGGCCCGACGTGGAACTCCTCCATCGACACGACCCGCTCGGCGCCGCCCGGACCACGGATCACGCACCGCGCGTCCAGCGTCGTGCACACCGCCGACAGATCCTCGGACGGGTCGGCCTGGCAGAGCGAGCCGCCCAGCGTGCCCCGGTTGCGCACCACCGGATCGGCGATCACCCGTTCG
Organism: Micromonospora sp. NPDC005220; assembly: GCF_040607895.1. Lineage (NCBI taxonomy): Bacteria > Bacillati > Actinomycetota > Actinomycetes > Micromonosporales > Micromonosporaceae > Micromonospora > Micromonospora sp. NPDC005220. The sequence continues at coordinate 29,907 of NZ_JBEXHP010000009.1, read as the reverse complement.
GCGTCGGCGAAGATGGGGAACGCCGCCGCCAGCACGGGCGATTCGAGCAACTCCCGATGGCGGGTCAGCGCACCGACGCGGACCTCGTCCGGGCCCGTCTCGACGTAGCCCAGCTCGGCGTGCAGGTCGTTGATGTCGATCAGATAGTCGAAGTTGGCCAGCCGGAGCTTCATCATCGGCAGCAGGCTGTGCCCGCCGGCGATCAGGCGGGCCGTCCCGCCGCGCCGCTCCAGCAGGCTGATCGCATGGTCCACACTGGTGGCTCGCTCGTACTCGAACGGTGCCGGCACCTGCATGTCGCACCTCCGCAGTCCGGCAAAATCTCTGCCCGACGGTGACCAAAGTCAACGGCGACCTAAGCAACTGCTTAGGTCGCCGTTGACGGTGCCGCCGGGGCTCGCGGATCGTGCGGCCATGCGGGACATCGTCGACGGGCTGGCGACCTGGCGGGCGGCTGGCGTCGCCTTCGCCGTCGCGACCGTCGTGCGTACCTGGCAGTCCGCGCCCCGGCAACCCGGTGCGGCGATGGCCGTCTCGGCGTACGGCGAGGTGCTGGGCAGCATCTCCGGCGGTTGCGTCGAGGGCACCGTCTACGAGCTGTGCCGGACGGCGCTGGAGACCGCAACGGCGCACACCCAGAGCTTCGGCGTCAGCGACGACGACGCGTTCGGCGTCGGCTTGACCTGCGGCGGCACGATCCAGGTCCTGGTGCAGCCCGGTGTCGCGATGACCGAGACCGACGAGGTGCTCGCCGCCATCCAGGACGGCCGGGCGGTCGCCACCGCATCGGTCGAGAACGCCCAACTGGTGATCTGGCCCGACCGGGTCGCGGGCAGCCTCGGCGCACCCGAACTGGACGACGCGGCGACCCGGCAGGCGCGGGGCATGCTCGCCCTCGGTGCCACCGGCACGATCCACCTGGGCCGGCGGGGGGAACAGCGCGGCGACGACGTTGCCGTGTTCGTCCAGTCGTACGTGCCGCCACCCCGAATGATCATCTTTGGTGCGATCGACTTCGCCGCCGCGATGGCCCGGATCGGCAGGTTCCTCGGCTACCACGTCACGGTCTGCGACGCCCGCCCGGTGTTCGCCACCCGCGCGCGCTTCCCGGACGCGGACGACCTCGTGGTGCAGTGGCCGCACGCGTATCTGGAGTCGACGACCGTCGACGACCGCACAGTGCTCTGCGTGCTGACCCACGACCCCAAGTTCGACGTGCCGCTGCTCCAGGTCGCCCTCGACACGCCCGCCCGTTACATCGGCGCGATGGGCAGCCGGCGTGCCCACGACGACCGGATGCGCCGGCTGCGCGAGGCGGGCGTGAGCGAGGCCGCGCTGGCCCGGCTCTGCTCGCCGATCGGGCTGGACCTGGGCGCGCGGACGCCCGAGGAGACGGCCGTGGCGATCGCCGCCGAGATCACCGCCCAGACCTGGGGCGGCTCGGGCCGCCCGCTCAGCGACCTGGCCACCCCGATCCACCACACCTGACGTCAGATCATGCGCAGGACCAGTGCGCTCCGCCACGTCGATCGGTGGCAGCCCAGCAGGGCACCGCTCGGCGTGTCGAACAGCTCAGCTGCCAACGATCATGTCGAGCGCCGTCCGCGCCCACCGGCGGACCGGATCGAGTTCTGGGGCATCTCGATGCCGTAGTCCATGACGGTCTGCGGGCGCAGTGTGCGGGTGGAGAGGTGGAGGTGCCGCTCGGCGTCGGTCGGAACGAAACGGCCGGGGAGGCAGGACTGTTGGTGATCTCGCTGCGACCGGACCGGCACCTCATCTACCGTCAGAGTGTTCATATTTGGCGGTATTGGTCGGGAAGGTGCGGCGATGGGGGTGCGCAGCTGGTTCGAGGGTTGGCCGGTGTACCGCCAGTTGACCGGCACGGACCCGTTGGGCCGGGGTGCGGCGGCGATGTCCGACGGGTCTCGTGCGCTCACCTCCCGTACCGACACGGCCGACAGTGTGGCCCGGTCGGTTTGCCCGTACTGCGCGGTGGGTTGTGGTCAGCGGGTGTTCGTGAAGGATGGGCGGGTCAGTCAGATCGAGGGTGATCCGGACAGCCCGATCTCGCGGGGTCGGCTCTGCCCGAAGGGCTCGGCGAGCAAGAGCCTGGTGACCAGTCCGCTGCGGCAGACCACGGTTCGCTACCGCCGGCCGTACGGCACCGAGTGGGAGGACCTCGACCTCGACACGGCGATGAACATGATCGCCGATCGGGTCCTGGCCGCCCGGGACGAAACCTGGGAGGACGTCGACGACGAGGGTCGGCCGCTCAACCGGACGCTGGGTATCTCCAGTCTGGGTGGGGCGACGTTGGACAACGAGGAGAACTACCTCATCAAGAAGTTGTTCACCGCGATGGGGGCGCTCCAGATCGAGAACCAGGCCCGTATTTGACACTCCTCCACCGTCCCCGGTCTGGGGACCAGCTTCGGTCGTGGCGGCGCCACCCAGTACCAGCAGGACCTGTCGAACTCCGACGTCATCGTCATCCAGGGTTCGAACATGGCCGAGGCACACCCGGTGGGCTTCCAGTGGGTGATGGAGGCCAAGCGCCGGGGCGCGAAGGTCTTCCACGTCGACCCGCGCTTCACCCGTACCAGCGCGCTGGCTGACTCGTACCTGCCCATCCGGGCGGGCACCGACATCGCGCTGCTCGGCGGGGTGGTGCGCTACATCCTCGACAACGAGCTGGACTTCCGGGAGTACGTCGTCGCCTACACCAACGCCGCGACGATCGTGACCGAGGAGTACGCCGACACCGAGGACCTGCACGGCCTCTTCTCCGGCTTCAACGAGGACAACGCCACCTACGACCAGGCCAGTTGGCGCTACGAGGGCCATCCGCAGGATCAGACGACCCGCGACAGCGAGACGCAGCGGGACACGGCGGCCGGGCTGGAGCACGAGTCACACGGCGCGCCGGTCGGCGGCGAGACCGAACGTGACGAGACGTTGCAGCATCCGCGCTGCGTCTATCAGATCCTCAAGCGGCACTTCTCCCGCTACACCCCGGAGATGGTGGAGCGGGTCTGCGGCGTCCCGCAGGAGAAGTTCCTCGAACTGGCCCAGGCGTGGACGGAGAACTCCGGCCGGGACCGCACCGGCATGCTCGTCTACTCGGTGGGCTGGACCCAGCACAGCGTGGGCGTGCAGTACATCCGCACCGGCGCGATCATCCAGCTCCTGCTGGGCAACGTGGGCCGCCCGGGTGGTGGGGTGATGGCCCTGCGCGGCCACGCCAGCATCCAGGGGTCCACCGACATCCCGACGCTGTTCAACCTGCTGCCCGGCTATCTGCCGATGCCCCACCACGCGGAGCACCCGACCCTGGACAAGTGGGTGGACAGCATTGCGCACCCCGGGCAGAAGGGCTTCTGGGGCAACGCCCGCACCTACGGCGTCAACCTGCTCAAGGCGTACTGGGGTGACGCCGCCACCGCCGACAACGACTACTGCTACGGCTACCTGCCCCGGATGACCGGTGACCACGGCACGTACCAGCAGGTGCTCGACATGATCGACGGGAAGATCAAGGGGTACTTCCTGCTCGGGCAGAACCCGGCGGTCGGTTCGGCGCACGGCCGGGCGCAGCGGCTCGGCATGGCCAACCTCGACTGGCTCGTGGTCCGGGACCTGTTCGAGATCGAGAGCGCCACGTTCTGGCAGAACGCGCCGGAGATCGAGACCGGCGAGATCGTGCCGGAGGAGTGCCGCACCGAGGTGTTCTTCCTGCCCGCCGCCTCGCATGTGGAGAAGGAGGGCACGTTCACCCAGACGCAGCGCCTGTTGCAGTGGCGGGAGAAGGCCGTCGAGCCGCCCGGCGACGCCCGCTCCGAGCTGTGGTTCTTCTACCACCTCGGGCGCATCATCCGGGAACGGCTGGCCGACTCGCCGCTGCCGCGCGACCGGGCGCTGCTCGACCTCGCCTGGGACTACCCCACGCACGGTCCGGACGCGGAGCCGAGCGCCGAGGCGGTGCTGCGGGAAATCAACGGGTACGACGTGGTCACCGGCCGGCCGCTGGCGTCGTTCACCGAGATGAAGGACGACGGCTCCACCGTCGCCGGTTGCTGGATCTACACCGGGGTGTACGCCGACGGCGTCAACCAGGCGGCCCGCCGCAAACCCGGCTCGGAGCAGTCCCTGGTGGCGCCCGAGTGGGGATGGGCCTGGCCGGCGAACCGGCGCATTCTCTACAACCGGGCCTCCGCCGACCCGGACGGCAACCCGTGGAGTGAGCGCAAACGCTACGTCTGGTGGGACGCGGACAAGGCCGAGTGGACCGGCTACGACGTGCCGGACTTCGAGAAGACCAAGCCACCGTCGTACCGGCCGGAGCGCGACGCGTCGGGTGTGGCGGGCATCGCCGGCGACGACCCGTTCATCATGCAGGGCGACGGCAAAGGCTGGCTGTACGTGCCCACCGGCGTGCTCGACGGCCCGATGCCCACCCACTACGAGCCGATCGAGTCGCCGGTGCGCAATCCGCTCTATCGGCAGCAGGCCAACCCGACCCGCAAGGTCTACACCCATCCGATCAACACGCTCAACCCGAGCCCGCCGGAGGAGCACAGCGAGGTCTTCCCGTACGTCTTCACGGTCAGCCGGCTCACCGAGCACCACACCGCTGGCGGGATGAGCCGGACGGTGTCGCACCTCGCGGAGCTGCAACCGGAGATGTTCGTCGAGGTGTCGCCGGAGTTGGCGGCCCTGCGAGGCTTGAGTCACCTGGGCTGGGCCCACCTGGTCACCAGCCGCGCGGCCGTCGAGGCGAAGGTGCTGGTGACCGACCGCGTGACACCGCTGCGCGTGGATGGCCGGGTCATCCACCAGGTCTGGCTGCCGTACCACTTCGGCTACCAGGGCCTGGTGACCGGCGACTCGGCGAACGACCTGTTCGGCATCACCCTCGACCCCAACGTCCTGATTCAGGAGAGCAAGGTCGGCACGTGCGACGTCCGGCCCGGACGACGCCCCAGAGGACAGGATCTGTTGGACCTCGTCGTCGACTACGGGCGGCGGTCGGGGAATCTCGCCCACCACTACCCACCGCTGGTCACGACCGACATCGCCGACAGCAGCAGCGACCAGGAGGCCTGACCGATGCCCCACGCCAACGCCCTGTACGGGCCGCTGGACCCGGCGCCCGACGCCGGCTACGAGAACCCGCCGCCGCGGATGGGGTTCTTCACCGACACCAGCGTCTGCATCGGCTGCAAAGCGTGCGAGGTGGCCTGCAAGGAGTGGAACGGCGTCCCCGAGAGTGGGCTCGACCTGCTGGGCATGTCGTACGACAACACGGGCGCCCTGACCGCGAACTCGTGGCGGCACGTCGCGTTCGTGGAGCAGCCCCGCACGGCCGGCTGGGCGACTCCAGCATTCGAGCAGCAACCGGACGGGCCGCCGGTCAGCCCGCTCACGGCGGCCGTCGGCGCGCGTACCAGCACCGACACCGGAACGGATCCGGGCCTTCCGCCCGGCTCACCGGCGGCGGCGGCCCGCATGTCGGGCGGGCCGGAGTTTCTGGGGATGCCGGGTGCGCAGCCGCCGGGGAGGGGTTCGGGTGCGGAGGGACGGACCGATTTCCGCTGGTTGATGATGTCGGATGTGTGCAAGCACTGCACCCACGCGGCCTGTCTGGATGTCTGCCCGACCGGTTCGCTGTTCCGGACGGAGTTCGGCACCGTGGTGGTGCAGGAGGACATCTGCAACGGGTGCGGCTACTGCATCTCCGCCTGCCCGTACGGCGTCATCGACCAGCGCAAGGGTGATGGTCGCGCGTGGAAGTGCACGCTGTGCTACGACCGGCTCGGGGTCGGGATGACGCCGGCGTGTGCGCAGGCGTGTCCGACGGAGTCGATCCAGTACGGGGCTCTGGATGAGTTGCGGGATCGGGCCGCCGCGCGGGTGGCGAAGCTGCATGAGGGTGGAGTGCCGGAGGCACGGTTGTACGGGCACGACCCGAACGACGGCGTCGGTGGTGATGGTGCCTTCTTCCTGCTGCTGGATGAGCCGGAGGTGTACGGGCTGCCGCCCGACCCGATCGTGACCACCCGCGACCTGCCGGCCATGTGGAAGCGTGCCGGCCTGGCGGCGATGACGATGGCGGTCGCCACGGCGGTCGCGTTCCTGGGTAGGCGGCAATGACCGACGAGACGCCATCGAACGAGCCGGTCGACGCCAGGCTCCGCGAGTTCCAGGCCGGCCCCGGTCAGCCCGACGGGAAGCGCCACCGGCAGCCCCGCAGACGAGGCGGCGATGGCGGTGAGCAGCTCACGGTGCCGCCGGCCGACTTCGCCTCCTACTACGGCCGGCCGGTTCTGAAGCCGCCGGTGTGGAAGGACGACATCGCCGGCTACCTGTTCACCGGCGGCCTTGCCGCCGGGAGTGCCCTGATCGGCGCGGGCGCCCAGCTGACCGGACGACCGGGGCTACGCAAGGTGGGCCGGTGGACGGCCCTCGGTGGCGTCGCCGCCAGCACGTACCTGCTGGTCCACGACCTTGGCCGGCCGGCCCGGTTCCATCACATGCTCCGGGTGGCCAAGGTGACCTCGCCGATGTCGGTGGGCACCTGGATCCTCGCCACGTTCGGGCCGCTGGCGGGCGTGGCCGCGATCGCCGAGCTGGCGCCGCTGCTCCCGCAGCACGGTGTGCTCGGCCTCGCCCGTCGGATCGCACCGCCCATCGGCACCGTCGCCGGGCTGGCCGCCGCGGCGACCGCGCCGGCGCTGGCCACGTACACCGGGGTGTTGCTCGCCGACACGGCCGTGCCGTCCTGGCACGACGGATACCGCTCGCTGCCGTTCGTCTTCGCCGGCAGCGCGCTCGCCGCCGCGTCCGGGGTCGGACTGATCGCGGCACCGGTCGCGGAGACCGCCCCACTGCGACGACTCGTCCTGGCCGCCGCAGCCGTCGAGTTACGCGGAGGGTACCGGCTGGAGCAGCAGGGCCTCACCAGCGAGCCCTACATGCACGGACGCGGCGGCCGGTTGGTCAAGGCGGGACGCGCCCTGCTGGTCGTGGGCACCGTCGCCGCGCTGGTCAGTCGACGCAGCCGGGTCCTGTCGGCGATCTCCGGCGCCGCCCTCGTGGCGTCGTCGGTCGCCACCCGGTTCGGCGTCTTCGAGGCGGGACGGGTGTCGGCACGCGATCCGAAGTACACGGTCGTGCCACAACGGGAGCGGCTCGACAAGAACCGGTCGGTCACCCAGCCCTGAGCAGATCGGCGAGACGGAAGGCGCCCCTTCAAGGGGCACCCTCCGTTGCAATGCAAGTCGGGCCGCCGCGCGTCAGCCGGTGAACAGCTTCGCGGCGGTGATGGCGGTCTCGACGATGCCGTACCCGAGTAGTAGCGCGACCAGCAGCCACGACAACCAGAGCCGGCCGGTCTGGCTACCGACGTGCGGCGGCGCGGGCGGCTGGCTGTCCCGCCCGAGAGCGACCGGCTCGGTGATGGTCGCCTTCGCCACCGGCGAGGTCGGCCCTCGGTTCGGCTCGTGGAACCGCTCGGGCACGGAACGGACCAGCAGGTTCGCGATGAACCCGATGGCGAGAATGCCGACCATGGTGAACAGCGCGGGCCGGTACGCCGCCGCGGTGAGGGTGCCGGGCTTGCCCTGCGCGTCGAGGATCCCGTTGACGATCAGCGGGCCGGCGACGCCTGCGGCTGACCAGGCGGTCAGGATCCGGCCGTGGATGGCCCCGACCTGGAAGGTGCCGAACAGGTCACGCAGGTAGGCGGGCATGGTGGCGAAGCCACCGCCGTAGAAGGAGATGATCGCGGCGGCGATCAGCACGAAGACCGCGGTCGCGGCGTGGCCGGCAATGGCGAGCAGCAGGTACAGCACCATGCCGACGCCGAGGTAGATCATGTAGATGGGCTTGCGGCCGATGACGTCGGACGTCGTCGACCAGACGAACCGCCCAGCCATGTTGAACAGCGACAGCACCCCCACGAAACCGGCCGCCGCCGTCACCGAGACCGTGGTGGCGGTCCCGTTGTCCCGGAAGAAGTCCTGGATCATGGGGCTCGCCTGCTCCAGGATGCCGATGCCCGCGGTGACGTTGCAGAACAGCACGATCCACAGCAACCAGAACGACCGGGTACGCACCGCGTTCGACGCGGACACGCTCGCCGTCGTCACCAGAGGTTTGGCGGCTACGCTCGCCGGGTCGAACCCGGCGGGCCGCCAGTCCGGCGCCGGAACCCGGACGTTGAACGGGCCGAACATCATGATCACGAAATAGCCGATGCCGAACGTGACGAAGAGCGCCACCAGGGCATGTCCCGACGCGACGGCGGCCGGGTTGGCGGGGTCGTAGCCGGAGTCGTAGAGGGAGAGCAGCTGGCGCGCGAGCGGGCCGGCGACCAGGGCGCCGCCGCCGAACCCCATGATGGCCAGCCCGGTGGCGAGACCCGGGCGGTCCGGGAACCACTTGATCAGTGTGGAGACGGGTGAGATGTAGCCGATGCCGAGCCCGATGCCGCCGATGACGCCGTACCCGAGGTAGAGGAGCCAGAGTTGGTGGGTCGCGATGCCGAGCGCGCCGACCAGGAACCCGACGGCCCAGAAGCAGGCGGAGGTGAACATCGCCCGGCGCGGTCCGTTCCGCTCCACCCAACGGCCACCCACCGCCGCGGACGAGCCCAGCATGACGATGGCGATACTGAAGATCGCCCCGATCGCCGTCTGGCTGGTGTCGAAGTGCGCGATGAGGGAGTTCTTGTAGACACTCGTCGCGTAGACCTGACCGATGCACACGTGCACGGCCAGTGCCGCGGTCGGGATGAGCCAACGACTGTATCCCGGGGGAGCGACCGTGTGCCGAGGATCGAAGACTGACAGCATGGGCATCGTCCACACCTCCTGCGGCTGAGTGGGCCGCGACGGTGCCGAGCTGTCCGACCCGGCAGTTGGCCGAGCGGCGCCGCCGCAGTGGCGGCCCGGCGCACGTCTGGCGTCAGCCGTTTACCGGCTCTACCTCACGTTACGTGGCAGCCGGTTCGCACCATGTCGTTACCGGAAAACGCGGCGATGGAGACGTCAGCTGTGCGGTGATTTCCTGACCCGCGACGCCGACGGATCCGGTCGCTCGGGTGCGCGGGGCACGGCGCCGGTGGTCTCCAGGATGAGCGCGGCGACCAGGTCCGGGTCGTCGCTCATCGGCACGTGCCCGCAGCGGGGCAGCGTCACCACCCGTGCCGCCGGCAGGCCCACCCGGACGCGTTCGGCCTGGTGGACGCCGAAGATCCGGTCGCAGTCTCCCCAGCCGATGGTCACCGGCACCGTCGCGTCGTGCAGCCGTTGGCAGTCGAAGCGATAGTCGCGGGCGGCTCGGGCCACGGCGTTGAAGCCGGGCCCGCGTCGCAGGGCGAGCGCGTCGCCCAGCGCGCGCTCGACATCCAGCAGCCTCGGGCGGGCCATCAGCGGCGCGAAGCACAGGGCCCGCAGGTACGCCGAGCGCAGCGCGACCCGCATGATCGGGGTGGGCAGGTACGAGTTTGCCCGCAGCGTCCGGAGGATGGCCAGCGCCCGTCGGCGCTCCGCCGGGGTGAAGAAGCCGGCGGGGGAGAGAGCGGTGGCCGAGGCGACCGCCCCGGTGGCGGCGAGCTCCAGGGCGATCGCCCCACCGAGGCTGTAGCCGGCGACGTGCGGACGCTCCAGCCCCCACTCGGTCAGGGCCGGCAGGACTCCGGCCACGGTGGCGGCCATGTCGGCGGGCATGCCGGTGCTGGGCACCGGAGAGTTCCCGAATCCGGGCAGGTCGAGCGCGATCACCTCGTGGTGGGCGGTGAGCCGGTCGAACACCGGCTCCCACGCCTGGTGGCGGTGACCGATGCCGTGGATGAGCACGAGGGGCTCGCCGCTGCCCGCACGTCGGAAATGAATGGTCATGACCGACCTCCCACTGACGTCCTGCCGAAGGACCGCCCGAGTTGGCGTACCTCGTCCTCCATCTGGCCGACCATGGTCCGGCCGCCGAACCTGGTGATCAACGCGTCCGAGAAACCGCTCAGCACCACCGGCCGCAGCGCCTGCACCATGGCGAGCGACCGTGGCACGTACACCTTGCGTTTGCGGCGCTCGATACCGCGCAGCAGGGCCTCGACGCACTGTTCGACCGGGACGACGGTGGACAGCGGCCACGGCAACCGGCGCAGCGTGGTGCGGAACGACGCCAGGTCGTCACGGATGTCGCGGACCAGGTCGGTGTCGATCCAGATCGGATGCGCCGTGCCGACGGTGACGCCGCGTGCGCGGGTCTCCAGGCGCAGCACGTTGGCGAACTGCTCCACACCCGCCTTGGACGCGCAGTAGGCCGCCATGCCGGGCATCGCGGTGAAAGCAGCCGCTGACGAGACGATCAGGACGTGGCCACGGGCGGCGGTGACGTGGGGCAGCGCCGCGCTGACCGTGCGGATCGCGCCGCAGAGGTTCACCTCGACGGTACGGACCAGCGCGTCGACCGGCCCGACGGCGACGGTCCCGAGGTTCGCGATGCCCGCGTTGGCCACGACAACGTCGATGCCACCGAAGCGGTCCACAGTGGAGGCGACTGCGGCATCCAACGCCGCCTGGTCGGTGACGTCACACTCGTACCAGTGCGCGTCCAGGTCGGCGCTGAGCTGCTGGAGCAGCTCGCCTTCCAGGCCGACGAGGGCGACCCGGGCCCCGCGGGCGACGGCCTCGCGGGCCATCTGCGCCCCGATTCCCCGCGCCGCGCCGGTGATGAGGACGATCTTGCCAGCCAGGTCATACCGCATCGGCGTGCTCCCGTTCCGGTTCGTTGGGGGTGCTGCCGGTCGAGGCGATCAGGTGGTCGGCCGGGCGGAACCGGCGTAGCCGCATCCGGAAGCTGGTGGCGAAGCCCGGCCAGATGGTGGTGTTGCGGCCGGTCGCGTCGAGGTACCAGCTCGAACAGCCGGTCTGCCAGACGGTGCCGGTCATCTTCTGATCGATCCGTTCGGTCCAGCGCCGTTGTGCGTCAGCGGTGGGCTCGATGGCCTCGATGCCCTTGGCCCGCATGTGCCGCAGAGCCGCGAGCACCAGGTGCAACTGGGCCTCGATCATCAGCACCACTGAGGTGTGCCCGAGCCCGGTGTTCGGGCCGAGCAGGAAGAACAGGTTGGGGAAGCCGGCGATGGTGGTGCCCCGGTACGCGCGCATGCTGGGCGTCCAGGCCTCGCTCAGGCTGCGCCCGTCACGGCCGTGGATGCGCCGGACGACGGGGGAGTCGGTGACGTGGAAGCCGGTGCCGAAGATGACGGTGTCCGCCGGGTGGTGGACGCCGTCGGTGGTGACCAGGCCATCCGGCACGATCCGAGCGATGCCGGCGGTCACCACGTCGACGTTCGGTCGGGTGAGCGACGGCCAGTAGTCGTTGGAGATCAGCACCCGCTTGCAACCCATCGCGTACCGGGGGGTGAGCTTGTCCCGCAGGTGCTGATCGGGGACCTGACGCCGCAGCGTACGCAGCGACAGCCGCGAGGCGAGACGGTTGACCGCCGGGTGCAGGAAGCCCAGGCCCATGCTCTCGCGTACCAGATAGATCCCTGCCCGAGCGGCCCGTTGCGCGCCGGGCACGGTGCGGAACACGGCCTGCTCGACCCCGCTGACCCGGCGCGACGCCCTCGGCATGATCCACGCGGGGGTCCGCTGGAAGAGCATCAGCTTCCCGACCGTCGGCTGGATCTGTGGCACGAACTGGACGGCTGAGGCGCCGGTGCCGATCACCGCGACGCGGCGGCCGGTGAGGTCGTGGTCGTGCCGCCACCGCGCCGAGTGGAACACGGTGCCGGCGAACTCGTCGATGCCGGGCAGGTCGGGGATGGCGGGATCGCTGAGCGGGCCGGCGGCACAGATCAGGACCCGGGCGGTGTGGTCGCCGCCGGAGGTGCGCAGCAGCCACCGTCGGCGCTGGTCGTCCCACCTCGCCTCGTGCACCTCGTGGCGCAGCCGGACCTTCGGGCGGATGCCGAAGCGGTCGACGCAGCCGCGCAGGTAGTCCCAGATCTCCGGCTGACCGGAGAAGGTGTTCGACCAGCGGGGGTTGGGGGCGAAGGAGAACGAGTAGAGGTGCGACGGGACGTCGCAGGCGCAGCCGGGGTAACTGTTGTCACGCCAGGTGCCGCCGACGTCGTCACCCCGGTCGAAGACGAGAAAGTCGGTGAAGCCGGCCCGCTGAAGGCGGATGGCGGCGCCCAGGCCACCGAAGCCGGCGCCGATGATGGCGACGTCTGTTTCCATTCACTCCTCCGTGAGCTCGGGCGCGGCAGCCGGGTCGGCCTCCGGCGGCCAGGGCGGATCGCCCACGCCGGTGATGCGTACGCCACCCCATGGATCGACCTCGGCCAGCCGGGCGGGCCGGACCCGGTCGGCGATGCGCACCTCGACGTCGCGCCGGCCGGAGCGCAGCAGGTGGGCCACCCGGGGCTCGGGCTCGATCCGCCCGCCCCAGTGGAAGCGGCCGTCGACCGGCTCCCACCGCCCGCTGAGGTGCACCCGGACCGCTGTGCCCTCGACGCCCGCCGGCCCGTGGTAGCTCACGGCACGATCCGCTCGTGGGCGCGGGTGAGCTCGGGTGGCAGGTCGGCGCTGGCGCGTACCCCCTCGATGCCGCTCCACAGCAGGGTGGTCAGGTAGTCGGTGAGGGCGGCCCGGCTGATCGGCTGACCGTGCGTGGTCCACCAGTCGCCGACCGCCTGCACGAAACCCACCAGGCCGTACGCCCACGGCTCGGCCGGGCCGGCGTCCAGGCCCAGCGCTCGTAGCCGGTCACCGATCACCCGGGCCAGCCCTGCGGCGACCTGCCGGCTGGTGCCGGCGACCACCTGGTGGATGCCGGGTTGCCCGGACTGTCGCATCAGGAACCGATAGAGCGTGGGCTGTGACTCGATCACCCCGAGGTACGCGTCGATCGTCGCCTCGACCAGGTCGCGTTCCTCGCGGACCTGCTCGATCGCCGGTGCGATGGCGTCGACCACCCGGGCCGCCACCACCTCGCTCACCGCGATCCAGAGCTGCGACTTGTCGGCGAAGTAGCGGTACAGGACCGGTTTGCTGACGCCCGCTGTGGCGGCGACCTGTGCCATGTCGACGTCCGGGCCGTGCCGGAGCAACGCCTGCACGGCGGCACCGACCAACTCCTGCCGCCGATGCTCACGATGGTCTGCCCAGCGGTCTCGGCGACCGTTGCCCTTCGCCTTCGGATCGTCGTCCGGAGGCGGGTCGGGTGCATTGACATCAGTGAGCGGCGATTGCATGCTACTACTCGTAACAGTTACTTGCCGTCACGTCAATATGGAGGAGTCATGGAGGCCGCACCGACGGAAGCCGAGCGCGCGGCGGTCGCCGAGCGACTACTCACGTCCTCACTACGCACCAGCTACGACCCCACCGTCGAGATCGACTGGGACGCCCCGCACACCCCTGGCGGCTACTGGCTTCCACCGCACCGCAGCAGCCTCTACGGCACGTCACTGTGGGAGCAGCTCAGCGAGGAGCAGCGCGTCGAGCTCACCAAGCACGAGGTGGCCAGCGCTGCCAGCGCCGGACTGTGGTTCGAGACGATCCTCATGCAGCTGCTGATCCGCCAGTACTACCGCGCCGACCCGACCAGCCGGCAGGCCCAGTACGCGTTGACCGAGGTCGCCGACGAGTGCCGGCACTCCATCATGTTCGGCCGGTTGATCGACGCGATGGGTTGCCCGGTCTACCGCGCGAGCACTGTGGACCACCACCTCGGGCGCTTTCTCAAGGCCACCGCCAGCGGCCCCCGGATGTACGCCGCGATCCTCATCGCGGAGGAGATCCTCGACGCGTTCCAGCGCGAGATCATGGCGGACGAGTCGCTCCAACCGCTCATCCGGATGGTCTCCCGCATCCACGTCGTGGAGGAGGCGCGACACGTCCGGTTCGCCCGCGAGGAGCTGGCCGCAGCGGTCGCGGCCACCGGCCCGGTGGGCATGGCGTACGCCCGACTGTTGGTCGGTCGCGCCGCCTACACGATCGCCAACCGCCTGATCCATCCCGACGTGTACGCGGCGGTGGGCATTCCACCGGCGGTCGGTCGTGCCGCTGCCCACGCCAACCCGCACTGGCGTGCCACGCTGCGCTGGTCGGCGGCGCGGGTGCACGCCAACCTGGCGGGCGTTGGCCTGGTGGCTGGGCCGGGGCGTCTGCTGTGGGCCCGGGCCGGGCTGATCTGACCCTTGTCACTCCGCTCAGGCCACGTCGCTGTCAGGCTCGTTCGACCCGCGCCTGCTGGTGATCGGTCAGCCGCAGCCCGACACCGCGCACCACATCGATGGTGGCTCCGGTGCCCAGGTCGTGCAGCTTGCGACGTAGCCGCTTCACCAGCGACTGCACGTCCGCCTTGCGTTCGCGCCCGGCGTCGCCCCAGACCGACCGGTGCAGGTCGGCGTAGCTCCAGACCCGGGCCGGTTCGGTGATCAGGCAGGTCAGCAGGTCGTGTTCCAGCCGGGTGAGGTCGATTTCACGGTCGCCGCAGCGGGCCGTGGAGCGGGCCGAGTCGATCACCAGGGCGGCGACCGGCGCCGGTTCGGGCGCGGCGGCGACCGGCTGCGGCGCGGCGATCAGCCGGCGCAGCTCGTCGAGGTCGGCGACCAGCAGCAGCGGCGCGATGCCGTCGAGAAGCTCCGCGAGCCGGATCCGCTCGGCCGGCGACGGGGTCACCGCGATCAGCAGTGGGAACGGCTCGTCGGCCGGATCACCCCTGTTCACCGTTGCCTCGTCGTCCTCGGCCACCACACCGCCCGGGATCGATGGGCATCCCTGCCCAAATCTCGTCATGGTCCTGACAATGATTGGCAAGCGCGCCGCCAGTAGGGCAACTCTTAGCGACAAGTTGCTCACGGCAAGTTCTTGATCGTCCGTTCTTCTCGATCATAGTGTCCACTCGGGCAACCGGCGTGACCCGCGCGGTGCATGGGGAGGTCCACCATGGCCCATCACACCCTGGGTCGTTCTGAGGGAGGCAGCACCGATGTTCAGACGTCCACAATGGCGGCGCGCGGCCAGATCAGTGGTGAGCGCCGGCGCGGCGGCGGTTCTCGCCGCGACATGCTTGGCCACCATCGGCTCCGGCGCGCAGGCCGCGCCGAGTGGCGCGACGGGGGCGACCGGCGACAAGATCCGACCGGAACTCGCCAAGCAGCTCCAGGCCAAGAGTGAAGGGGACTTCTGGATCCGGTTCAAGGACCGGGCGGACCTGAGCAAGGCCAGCGCCATCAAGGACTGGTCGAAGCGTGGCACGGCGGTGGCGGACGCGTTGCGCAAGACCGCCGCCGAGAGTCAGGGCAGGATCCGAGCCGACCTCGACAGCTCGGGCACGAAGTACCAGACCTTCTGGGCCACCAACGCCATCAAGGTGAACAGCGGCTCGCTGGCGATGGCCCAGAAGTTCGCCGGGCACTCCGAGGTCGAGGGCCTCTACGCCCCGGTCGCGTACCAGCTGCCCGAGCTGACCAAGGGCACCGACGAGAAGACCGTGAACGCCCTGGAGTGGGGCGTCGCGAACATCAACGCCGACGACGTCTGGTCCCAGTACGGCGTCAAGGGCGAGGGCATCACGATCGCGAGCATCGACAGTGGTGTGCAGTACAACCACCCGGCCCTGGTGAACTCCTACCGCGGTAACAACGGCGACGGCACGTTCGACCACAACTACAACTGGTTCGACGCCGCCGGTACGTGTGCTGCCGCCCCCTGTGACGACGATGGACACGGCACGCACACCATGGGCACCATGGCCGGTTCCGACGGTGGAGCGAACCAGATCGGTGTCGCCCCCGGGGTCAAGTGGATCTCGGCGAACGGCTGCTGCCCGACCGATGCCGCACTCATCGAATCCGGTCAGTGGATGCTGGAGCCGACCGACCTGAACGGCCAGAACCCGGACGCCAGCAAGCGGCCGAACATCATCAACAACTCGTGGGGCACCCGGTTGCCGTCGAACGAGCCCTTCATGGAGGACGTGACGCGGGCCTGGACCGCATCCGGCATCTTCGGTGTCTTCTCCAACGGCAACAGTGGGCCGGCGTGCCAGACCAGCGGCTCGCCGGGCAGCCTCGTCAGCAACTACTCGGCCGGCGCGTACGACGTCAACAACACGATCGCCAGCTTCTCGGCCCGGGGCGTCGGGCAGAACGGCGAGATCAAGCCCAACATCTCCGCACCGGGCGTGAACGTCCGGTCGAGCATCCCGGGCAACGCGTACGGCACCGCCAGTGGCACCTCGATGGCCGCACCGCACCTCGCGGGCGCGATCGCGCTGCTGTACTCGGCGGCGCCGTCGCTGGTCGGCGACGTCAACGCGACGCGGGCGCTGCTCAACGGCACCGCGATCGACAAGGCCGACAGCCAGTGCGGTGGCACCGCGGCGGACAACAACGTCTACGGCGAAGGGCGGCTGGACGCCCTCGCGTTGCTCAACGCAGCCCCGACCGGCGACGTCGGCACGCTGGCCGGCACGGTCACCGACGCGACCTCCGGCGCCCCGATCGCCGGCGCGACAGTGACGCTCACCGGCCCGTCCGAGCGTGAGCTGACCACCGGTGCCGACGGCAAGTTCTCGACCCAACTCCCCACCGGCGACTACCAGGTCGCCGTCGCGGCGTTCGGCTACGGCAGCACCACCAGGACTGCGACGGTCGCCAAGGGTGCCACCACGACGCTCAACGTCGCCCTCACCGCGGTGCCCAGTGTCAACGTCACCGGATCGGTCACCGACGGCTCCGGCCACGGCTGGCCGTTGTACGCGAAGGTGACAGTGACGGGCGTGTCAGGTGTCTACGACTACACCACCCCGTCGAACGGCCGCTACAGCATCAAGCTGCCGGCCGGGCAGACGTACACCCTGAAGTACGAGTCGCAGTACCCGGGCTACCAGACCGTCACCAAGCAGGTCGTGGTCGGTTCGGGCAACACCACCGCCAACGTGGCCGTGCCGGTGGACACCACCGTCTGCACCACCGCGCCCGGGTACACGACCGGTTCCGACGGTGAGTACGAGACCTTCGACGCCACGACCACGCCGGCCGGCTGGACGGTCGTGGACAACGCGGGCAGCGGTCAGGTCTGGAAGTTCACCGACGACGGCGACCGGGGCAACCTGACCGGCGGCACCGGCAACTTCGCGATGATCGACAGCGACGCCTACGGCGCGGGCACCAGGCAGGACACGTCCCTGGTCAGCCCGGTGGTCAACCTGACCAGCGTCACCGCCCCGGTGATCCGGTTCAACCAGGACTTCAACCAGCTCAACGACGACACCGCCGACGTCGACCTGAGCATCGACGGCGGTGCCACCTGGACCAACGTGCTCCGACAGGAGACGGACGTCCGGGGACCGAGGGTGACCGAGATCCCGATCCCGCAGGCGGCCGGCAAGGCGCAGGTGCAGGTGCGGTTCCACTACTACGACGCCTCGTACGAGTGGTGGTGGGAGGTCGACAACGTCCTGATCGGCAGCCAGGTCACCTGCGTACCTGTCGACGGCGGTCTGGTCGTCGGCAACGTCCGCGACAAGAACGACGACAGCTACGTCAACGGCGCGACCGTCACCAGCAACGACCGGCCCGCCGAGAAGGCCGTCACCGTGGCGACCCCGGACGACCCCGGGCTGGCCGACGGCTTCTACTGGATCTACTCGTCGCTGACCGGCGAGCACCCGTTCACGGCCACCGCCGGCAACTACGTCAGCCAGACCAAGCCTGTCGACGTCGAGGCCGACTGGGCGACCACCGCGAACTTCCAGCTCGCGGCCGGTCGGCTGTCGGTGACGCCGACGCAGTTGAGCGCGACGCTGCAGATGCCCAACGGCAAGGCCAGCAAGACGTTCACGGTGACCAACACCGGCGGCGCGCCGGTCGAGGTCAAGTTCGGTGAGCGGGACAACGGGTTCGAGCTCCTGCGGGCGGACGGCTCCACTGTCACCCGCCAGCAGGTGCTCGGGTCCAGCGGCGCGCCGGAGCAGCGGCTCACCGTACCGACGTCGTTCGCTGCCAAGGCGTCCGGCAAGGAGGCCACGGCCGCTGCCGCGGCGGCTGGCCCGCAGGCGGCGCCGTGGACCGGCATCGCCAACTACCCGGCCACGATCATGGACAACCGGGTGGTGAACCTGGACGGCAAGGTGTATTCGCTCGGTGGCGGCGACGGTGAGGCCTCCACCACCAAGAACTACGCCTACGACCCGGCCGCGCAGACCTGGACGGCGATCGCCGACCTTCCCGGCGCGCGCAACGCCCTGACCGCGGGCGTGGTGAATGGCAAGATCATTGTCACCGGTGGTTGGGCCGACGCGGGCCCGGACTCCGCCACCTGGTCGTACGACCAGGGGGCCAACACCTGGACGGAGCTGGCCGACAACCCGGCACCGCGGGCCGCAGCCGGTCAGGCCGTCGTCGACGGCAAGCTGTACGCGGTCGGTGGCTGCACGACCGCGGCCTGCCTGCCGATGTCGAACAGCGTCGTCCGGTACGACCCCACCGCTGACAAGTGGGAGACGATGGCCAACTACCCGAAGTCGGTGGCCTTCGCCTCCTGCGGCGGGATCGACGGCGTCCTCTACTGCACCGGCGGCAACGACGGTTCCGCCGCGCAGAAGTCCAGCTACGCCTTCGACCCGGGTGCCAACACGTGGACGGCCGTCGCCGACGCGCCGGCCGACAACTGGGCCAGCTCGTACGCGGTGGCCAGCGGCAAGCTCCTCGTCGTCGGTGGTTCGCAGGGTGGGGCGATCAGCAACGCCGGCTTCGCCTTCGACCCGGCCACCGGTTCGTGGTCCAACCTGCCGAACGCCAACACCGCGCGGTACCGCGGCGGCGCGGCGTGCGGCTTCTACAAGATCGGCGGCTCGTCCGGCAGCTTCAACGCGGCTCCGGACAGCGAGGTGCTCCCGGGCTTCGAGGGATGCTCCGAGTCGGCGGCCGACGTGAGCTGGATGACCATCGACAAGTCGGCGGTCACCCTCGCACCGGGTGCGAAGGTCACTGTCACCGTCGGTCTGACGGCGAACGTGGACCAGCCGGGCACCTACTCCGGCGCGG
This sequence comes from Micromonospora sp. NPDC005220, assembly GCF_040607895.1. Classification (NCBI taxonomy): domain Bacteria; kingdom Bacillati; phylum Actinomycetota; class Actinomycetes; order Micromonosporales; family Micromonosporaceae; genus Micromonospora; species Micromonospora sp. NPDC005220. Next base: position 10,832 of record NZ_JBEXHP010000009.1, on the reverse strand, counting down.
TGGCGATCTCCGAGAACACCCCGTACTCGGTGCCGCCGGTCGCGGTGACCATGACCGCGAACCCCCCGAAGAGCTGGGGCAAGCTCCTGGGTACGGTCACCGGAACCAGCTGCCAGGGTGCGACAGCGCCGCTCGCCGGTGCTGTCGTGCAGGTCGACTCGTGGGCGGCGTCGTACACCTTCGCCACCGATGCCGAGGGCAAGTACGCCTACTGGGTGGACCGCCGCAACAACCCGCTCACGATCATCGTGGCCAAGGATGGCTGGAAGCCGCAGACCCGTAAGACCAGGATCGACACCTCCACTCCCACAGTGGAGAACTTCGGGTTGGCGCCCATCAAGTGCTGACGCCTGAGCGCTAGACGACGTAATCCGGCCCGCCTGGTCCTCGACCAGGCGGGCCGGACCGCGTCCGGGGTGGTCAGACGGGGGCGAGCCGGAAGCCGACGCCGCGCACCGAGTGGATCGTCGCCGCGGCGTTGAGCCTGGCGAGCTTGCCGCGCACCCGGCGGACCACCGAGTGCATGTCGGAGCCCCGGCCGAGGTGCCGGTTGCCCCAGACCTCAAGGTGCAGGCGCTCGTAGGTCCAGACCTGCCCGGGCGCGTGCACCAGGCAGAGCAGGACGTCGTGCTCCAACCGGGTCAGGTCGATCTCCTGGTCGCGCCACCGCAGCACCCGGCGGTCGGAGTCGACGGCCAGGTCCGGTGGCGGTGGCTGTGGACTCGGCGCCACCTCGACGAGCGCCGCCCTGGTCGGGGGAGCCGGGACGGGAGGCGCCTCGATCACCCCGAGGAACTCTCGTGCCTGGTCGACGGTCGAGACGATCAGGAAGGCGTCGCTGCCGCCGAGCAGCCGGGCCAGATGTCGCCGCTCCGCCGGTGAGGACGCGATGCCGATGACCAGGCTGGCGACTGGAATTTCCTGCATTTGCCAACACCTTCCGGTTCCCCAAATCACTCCGGATGGATTTTTCGCACCGCCGACCGAGACATCGATCGGCGTCCTGACCCTAGTGGTGGCTGATCTCGGCTGGGTTAAACATGGTTGCAGGCAAGCAGATGAATTCCGTTGCGCCGTTCAAGCCCACCCGACCCCACCGCCGACCATGCGCTTTTCCGGAAGCGGCGGGGGTGTTTGTGACAGAACCAAGACAATTCGAGTGAGCTGCACCATCGCCGGTGTGCCGAGCAGACGGGCCGTGTCGGCGGTGGCGTGCAGTTCCGAGTCGCCCCGGCACACGCGGCACTAGGCTCGTCGTGGAGGTGCCGAACATGAAGCTCGGGCTGCACTACTGGAACTACTCGACCCCGGCCGACCCGGCCGCGATCGCACCGACCCTGGCACAGACGGCGACCAGCGCCGAGCAGGCCGGCGTCGCCTCGTTCACGGTGATGGACCACTTCTTCCAGATGGACGCGGTGTTCGCGGCCGAGGAGCCGATGCTGGAGGCGTACACGACGCTGGGCTACGTCGCTGCTGTGACGTCACGGATGACGCTGGGCGTGCTGGTCACCGGTGTGATGTACCGCTATCCGGGGCTGCTCGCCAAGACCGTGACGACCCTCGACGTGCTGTCCGGCGGCCGGGCCCGCCTCGGCATCGGCGCCTCCTGGTACGAGCGGGAGCAGCTCGGCCTGGGTGTGCCGGTCGTACCGGTGGCCGAGCGGTTCGAGCGGCTGGAGGAGACGCTGCGCATCTGCCTTCAGATGTGGAGTGCCAACGACGGCCCGTTCAACGGGCAGCACTACCAGCTCGCCGAGACCCTCAACTCGCCGCAGCCGTTGAGCCGCCCGCACCCGCCCATCATGATCGGTGGCGGCGGCGAGAAGAAGACCCTGCTGCTGGTGGCCCGGTACGCCGACGCCTGCAACCTGTTCGGCCGCGCTGGGATCGACGACATCGCGCGCAAGCTGGAGGTGCTGCGCGGGCACTGCGCCGCCGAGGGCCGCGACTACGACACCATCGAGAAGACGGTGGTCGCCGCCCGGTCGCCGCTGGACGACGTCGACGCGTTCCTCGCCGAGGTGTCCGAGTACGCCGCGCTCGGCGTGAGCGAGGTGCAGGTGACGCCGGACCGGCACCCGGTCGAGTTCGCCCAGCGGCTCGGCGACGAGGTGCTGCCCCGGTTGGCTGACATCGGCTGATTCCGCCGCGACGAGGGCCGCCCTCCCGGTGCGGCGGAGGACGGCCCTCGTCGGTGGTTGGGTCAGGCGACCGAGGCGGGGAACCGTTCCCAGACCCGGTGCGCGGCCATCAGCTGCCGCACCGCCGTCAGCGCCTCGGCGCCGGAGCCCGCCGCCACGACGCCCGGGGTGCCGGCGACGCCGGCCTGCTCCAGCACTGTGACGCCGGCGCCCCAGGCGCCGATCGCCTTGGCGTGCCGCCAGCACTCCTCGACCAGCAGCAGCACGCGGGGGTCCACGGTGGCCGGGTCCGGCCGGCCCGCCTTGGCGTCGCGGGCGGGCAGGGCGTCCGGCGCGGGCGCCGGCGCTCCGGCCAGCAGGACCGCGTCGAACTCGACCGACCGGCCGGTGGCGAAGGTGCGCTGCACCGGCAGGTCGCCCACCATGCCGCCGTGCGGGGCGATCAGCAGCGGCACCATGCCGGCGTCGAACACGGCCCGGCGGACCTCGTCGACGTCGTCCAGGTCACCGGCGGGGTCGACGACGATCCCGACGATGCGGCCGTCGCTCGGCCACTCCCGACCGACCTGTGACAGCGCCGGGCTGGGCGTGGCGTCGGCGAGCGGCACTGTCGGTTGCGGCGCGGGCAGGCCCAGGCCGGTGGCGACCTGCTCGCACAGCACCGGGTCGATGTTGGCCAGGCTCCGCAGCTGACGCTCCTTGATCGCCTGGTGGTAGCACTTGCTCAGCTCGAAGGTGTACGCCCGGATGATGTGCTCCTTCTCGACCGGCGACATGCTCAGCCAGAACAGGCGGACCTGGCTGTAGTGGTCGTCGAACGAGGCCGGGTTCGCGCGTACCTTCGGTGCCTGCGCGACAGTGACCGGCACGTCGACGAAGGCGTGCTCGGCGTCCCCGGCCGGGAACGGGTTGCCGCCGTCGAGCGAGTTCGGTCGGTACGGCGCGACGCCCGCGTGCACGGCCTGCTGGTGGAAACCGTCGCGCAGCATGTCGTTCACCGCGGCGTGCGGGCGGTTGATCGGGATCTGCGTGAAGTTGGGCCCGCCCAGGCGGGTGAGCTGCGTGTCGACGTACGAGAAGAGCCGGCCCTGCAACAGCGGGTCGTTCGTGACGTCGATGCCCGGGGGCAGATGACCGAGGTGGAAGGCGACCTGTTCGGTCTCGGCGAAGAAGTTCGTCGGCGTCCGGTTGAGCACCAGCCGCCCGATCGGCTGCACCTCGGCCAGCTCCTCCGGCACGATCTTCGTCGGGTCCAGCAGGTCGATGCCGGCGAAGGTCTCCTCGTCAGTGTCCGGGAAGACCTGAATGCCCAGCTCCCACTCGGGGTACGCGCCGGCTTCGATGGCGTCGTAGAGGTCGCGGCGGTGGAAGTCCGGGTCCATGCCGCCGAGCAGCTGCGCCTCCTCCCAGGTCAGCGAGTGCACGCCCAGCTTCGGCTTCCAGTGGAACTTGGCCAGCACCGTCTCACCGGCCTCGTTGACCAGGCGGAAGGTGTGCACGCCGAAGCCCTCCATCGTCCGGTACGAACGCGGAATGCCCCGGTCGGACATGTTCCAGATGGTGTGGTGCTGCGCCTCGGTGTGCAGCGACACGAAGTCCCAGAAGGTGTCGTGGGCGCTCTGCGCCTGCGGGATCTCCCGGTCGGGGTGCGGCTTGCCGGCGTGGATGATGTCCGGGAACTTGATCGCGTCCTGGATGAAGAAGACCGGCATGTTGTTGCCGACCAGGTCGAAGGTGCCCTCGTCGGTGTAGAACTTCGTGGCGAAGCCACGGGTGTCCCGGACCGTGTCGGCCGAACCCCGCGAACCGAGCACGGTGGAGAATCGGACGAAGACCTCGGTCTCGCGCCCCTTCTTGAGGAACCCGGCCCTGGTGACCGCCTCGGCGGTGCCGTACGCGGTGAACAGACCATGCGCGCCAGCGCCGCGGGCGTGCACCACGCGCTCCGGGATGCGTTCGTGGTCGAAGTGCGTGATCTTCTCGCGTAGGTGGTGGTCCTGGAGGAGTACCGGGCCGCGCGGGCCGGCCTTGAGCGAGTGGTCGGTGTCGCGCAGCCGCGCACCGTTCGCGGTCGTGAGGTAGGCCCCCTGCTGACCGTTCGCGGTCGTCGGCGCGCCGGTCTCCGCCCCGGTCGGGGTGCGCGTCTGCGGTGCCCCCTGTTCCGGCTTCGGCGGCAGCGGGTCGTGCGGGATCGTCGGCTCCTCGACGGTCGGTGGCGCGCTCCCCGGCGCACCGGGGACATCCGGGGTGAGGGCGTCGGCGATCTTTCCTGAGGCGGTCTTCACGGCGTTCTTGACCGCCTCGGCGGGCTTGCTGGAATCCACTGAATGAACCTCTCCATGGCGCGTGTGCGGGCCGGCGTCTGCCCTGCTACCCCTGGTCAGAGGGTCGAAACACAACTGATCGAGGCATCCTGCGCCGGGGACTGGTGATTTCGCCGATGCCGGGACCGGCGCCGCAGCCAAAACTGACACACGTCGATATCCCTCGACTTTAGGGAGTGCCCGACGTGTCCTCACCAACCACCACCACCCGTCCCGTCGCAGCCCGTGCCACCCGGATCGTGCTGGCCGCCGTGCTGGCCGCCGGCGGCGTCCTGGCCGGATCGTCCGGCGCCGTCCAGGCCGCCGGCCCGTACGAGCGGGGCCCGAACCCGACCACCGCGATCCTGGAGGCCAGCCGCGGACCGTTCGCGACCGCCTCGCAGAGCGTGTCCTCGCTGAGCGTCACCGGCTTCGGCGGCGGCGTCATCTACTACCCGACCAGCACCAGCGAGGGCACCTTCGGCGCCATCGCCATCTCGCCCGGTTACACCGCCGCCTGGTCCAGCATCAGCTGGCTCGGACCGCGTATCGCCTCGCACGGCTTCGTGGTGATCGGCATCGAGACCAACAGCCGGCTGGATCAGCCGGACAGCCGCGGCCGGCAGCTGCTCGCCGCGCTGGACTACCTCACCGAGCGCAGCTCGGTGCGCACCCGGATCGACAGCAGTCGACTCGCGGTGGCCGGTCACTCGATGGGTGGCGGGGGCAGCCTGGAGGCGGCCTCGTCCCGGCCGTCGTTGCAGGCCGCGGTGCCGCTGGCGCCGTGGAACCTGGACAAGAGCTGGTCCGAGCTGCGGGTGCCGACGCTGATCATCGGCGGCGAGAGCGACACCGTCGCGCCGGTCGCGTCGCACTCCGTGCCCTTCTACAACAGCATCCCGGCCTCCGCCGAGAAGGCGTACCTGGAGCTGAACGGGGCCAGCCACTTCTTCCCGCAGACGACGAACACGCCGACCGCACGGCAGATGGTGGCCTGGCTGAAGCGGTTCGTCGACGACGACACCCGCTACGAGCAGTTCCTCTGCCCCGGCCCGAGCGGCTCGCAGATCGAGGAGTACCGCAACACCTGCCCCAGCGTCTGACGGCCATCACCGGGGCGGTCGCCACTGGCGGCCGCCCCGTCCGCCTGCGTGCCGGGGCATTGAAGGTCTTGACGCCAAACCCGAGAAACGTACACTGCGAGTGTAAATAAACACCCGCCACGACAGAGGGATGGGTGATGGAGCGCGGCCTCGAACTGCACCACATCGGCGTCCGTTTCGGCGGCCTCACCGCCCTCGACGACGTGTCCCTGCGGGTGCCACCCCATCAGGTGGTGGGCGTCATCGGGCCCAACGGCGCCGGCAAGACCACGCTGTTCAACGTGATCTGCGGCTTCGTCGCACCGGAGACGGGTTCACTCACCCTCGACGGCCGGCCGCTGCGGCCACGGCCGCACCGGCTGACCCGGCTCGGCATCGCCCGGACCCTGCAGGGCACCGGGCTCTTCGCCGGGCTCAGCGTGCTGGAGAACGTGATGACCGGCGCTTCGCACACCGCCCGTGCCGGTTTCGTCCCGGCGCTGCTCGGGCTGCCGGCCAGCGACCGCGACGAGCGCCGGCTGCGCGGGGACGCCCTGGCCATCCTCGACGAGCTGGGCATCGTCGAGCACGCCGAGGCCGCGCCGACCACACTTCCCTTCGCCGTACGCCAGCGGGTCGCCCTGGCCCGCGCGCTCGCCGCCCGGCCCCGGCTGCTCCTGCTCGACGAGCCGGCCGGTGGCCTCGGCGGCGACGACATCGCCGAGCTGGCGGAGCTGGTCCGGCACCTGCCCCGGCGGGACACCGACCCCTGTGCGGTGCTCCTGGTCGAGCACCACATGGACCTGGTGATGGCCGTCTGCGACGAGATCGTGGTGCTCGACTTCGGCCGGGTCATCGCCGCCGGCACCCCGGACGAGATCCGCGACGACCCGGCGGTCACCGACGCCTACCTCGGTGCCACCGTCGAGGAGGTCTCCCCGTGAGCGCGAGGAGTGAGCCGGGTTTGCGAGCCCCGCAGTCGCGAACGAAAGGTGGCCCCGTGAGCGCGAGGAGTGAGCCGGGTTTGCGAGCCCCGCAGTCGCGAACGAAAGGTGGCGCCGTGAGCGCGTCCGATCTGCTCGTGGTGCGGGGGTTGGTCGCCGGCTATGGCGCCGCGCCCGTGCTGCGGGCCATCGACCTCACCGTTGCGGCCGGCACGATCGCCGCGGTGGTCGGCGCCAACGGCGCCGGCAAGACCACCCTGCTGCGCGCGCTCTCCGGCATGATCCGCCCGGCCGCCGGCCAGGTGCTCCTGGCCGGGGAGGACCTCCGCGGTACGCCGGTGGAGCAGCTCGTCCGACGCGGCATGGCGCACGTCCCGGAGGGTCGGGGGGTGATCAGCGAGCTGACCGTCGACGAGAACCTGCGGCTGGGCGGGCTGTGGCGACGCGACCGGGCCGACGCGGGGCGGGCCCTCGACGAGGTCTACCAGCTCTTCGAGCCGCTGGCCCGCCGCCGCCGGCACCTCGGTCACCAGCTCTCCGGCGGTGAGCGGCAGATGCTCGCGCTCGGTCGGGCCCTGGTCGGCCGACCGCGTCTGCTGCTGCTGGACGAGCCGTCGCTGGGCCTGGCGCCACGGGTGGTCGCCCGGACCATGGCTCTGCTCCGGCAACTGCGCGACCGCACCGGCCTGACCGTCCTGCTGGTCGAGCAGAACGTGCGCAGCGCGCTCGCCGTCGCCGACCAGGGCGTGGTGATGTCCCTCGGTCGGGTGGTGATCGCCGCCCCGGCGGTGCAGCTGCGTGACGACGTCGACCTGCGCCACGCGTACCTCGGTTTCTGACCACCACCTCGTCCCCCGAAGGGAGGACTGTTGGACCGCTTCGTCTTCCTCACCGTCGACGGCCTGTCCCGGGGCGCGGTGTACGCCGCGTTCGCGCTTGCCCTGGTGCTCATCTGGCGGGCGGCGCGGGTCGTCAACTTCGCCCAGGGGGCGATGGCCGTCGCCGCCGCGTACGTCGCCTACACCGTCAGCACCGCGAGCGGCTCCTACTGGTTGGGCTTCGTGGTCGCGATCGTCGCCGGCCTGCTGCTCGGCGCGCTGGTGGACCGCGTGGTGATGCGGCACGTCGATCACGCCTCGCCGCTCAACCCGGTGATCGTCGCGCTCGGGCTGGTGCTGCTGATCCAGGCCGTGCTGGGCATGGTGTACGGCAGCGAGTTCCGCCCCGCCGAGGCGCCGTTCAGCCGGTCCGCCCTCACCGTGGCCGGGGTCGCCGTGCTGTCCCCGTACGACCTGTTCGTCTTCGCCACGATCGGGGTGGTGGTCAGCGGCCTGGCGTGGATGTTCGCGCGTACCCCGGTGGGGTTGCGGATGCGCGCGGCGGCCTTCGCCCCGGAGGTCTCCCGGCTGCTCGGGGTCAACGTCGGTGGCATGCTGACCCTCGGCTGGGCGCTCGCCTCCGGGGTGGGCGCGCTGGCCGCCATGCTGGTCCTGCCGACCGAGTTGGGCCTGCACCCGCACGCGATGGACCTGGTGTTCGTCTCGGCGTTCACCGCGGCGGTGGTCGGCGGGCTGGACAGTCCACCGGGGGCGGTGGTCGGTGGTCTGGTGGTGGGGTTGCTGCTCTCCTATGTGAGCGGCTACGCCGGCAGTGACCTCACCCCGCTCGCGGTGCTGGTCCTGCTGCTGGCGGTGCTGCTGGTCCGGCCCGGTGGGCTGTTCGCCCCGGTCGCGGCGAGGCGGGTGTGAGCGCCACCAGGGCGGCAGTGCCGCCGACACGCCAGCGCGACGACCCGGGCGGCCGACCGGTCGACCGGCGCCGCGGCTCCACTCTGCTGCGCCACCTCGCGGTGGTGCTGGCCGCCGGGGTGCTGCTGGTGGCGGTCAGCTACGCCGTCGAGCCGTTCCGCAACTTCCAGCTCGCCACGGTGGCCGCCTACCTCTGCGCGACCGCCGGGCTGACCGTGCTCACCGGGCTCAACGGTCAACTGTCGCTCGGGCACGGCGCGTTGATGGCGACCGGGGCGTACACCGTGGCGCTGTGCCAGACCGCGTTCGCCGACCGGGGGATGACCGGCGGCTGGCTGTTGCCGCTCTCGCTGGCGGCGGCGATCGTCAGCACGGTCGCGGTGGGCGCGGTGGTCGGTGTGGCGGCGGCCCGGCTGCGCGGCCCCTACCTGGCCGGGGTCACCCTCGCGGTGGCCGTGGTGGTGCCGGCGCTGGCCGTCACCTTCGACGGCGTGTTCAACGGTGAGCAGGGGCTGTCGGTGCCGGTGGAGCCGCCGCCGCTGTCGCTCGGCCCGTACTTCCCGTACGAGCGGTGGCAGCTCTGGATCACCGGCGCGGCCACCCTGCTCGCGTTGCTGCTGTTGGCGAACCTGATCCGCAGCCGCTACGGGCGTACCTTCCGGGCGGTCCGCGACGACGAGGTGGCGGCCCGGCTGGCCGGCATCCACGTGGCCCGCACCCAGGTCCTCGCGTTCGTGGTCAGTGCCGCCACCGCCGGGCTCGGCGGCGCGTTGCTGGCGGTACTCGCGCAGAGCGTGTCTCCCGGAGCGTTCTCGCTGACCCTGTCGCTGTTTCTGCTGATGGCCGTGGTGATCGGTGGCCTGGGTCGACTGACCGGCGCGCTGTGGGGGGCCGTCCTGCTGGTCGCCCTGCCCGATCTCACCCACTCGCTGACCGAGCTGCTCACGCTCTCGCCGGCGGTGGCGCAGCGGCTGGAGGGCAACCTCCCCCTGGCGATCTTCGGACTCACCCTGATCGTCGTCATGATCGCCGCCCCTGGCGGTGTGCAGGGTCTGCTGTCGCGCCTCGGCCGGGCGGTGCTGGCCAGGCGGCCGACCCGGCGTTCCTGAGCTGTCCTCGGTCCGGCCACGGCCGGGCGCCCCACCACCACACCGTTCCCCCCAGCAACCGGACCGAGAAAGGTCGGTGTTTCCCATGCACCGTAGAGCGCATCGCGGCATCGCGATCGTCAGCACCATCGCCCTGCTGATCCCCGCCGCCGGCTGTAGCGGCGACGACGGCCCCGGCTCCGGCGGGGCGTCGGTGCCGGGCGTCACCGACACCGAGATCACCGTCGGCACCCACATGCCGCTGACCGGGCCGGCCTCGGCCGGGTACTCCAAGATCGCCCCGGCGACGAAGGCGTACTTCGACTACGTCAACGCCAACGGCGGAGTGCACGGCCGGAAGATCACCTACAAGATCATGGACGACGGTTACAACCCGGCGAACACCCAGCAGGTGGTCCGTCAGCTCGTCCTGCAGGACAAGGTCTTCGCCGTCCTCAACGGTCTGGGTACGCCGACGCACACCGGGGTGCTCGACTTCCTCAAGAGCAACCGGGTGCCCGATCTCTTCGTCGCCTCCGGCAGCCGCAGCTGGGATCAACCGGACAAGTATCCGGGCACGTTCGGGTTCAACCCGGACTACACGGTCGAGGGCAAGATCCTCGCCAACTACGCGAAGGCAAACCTGGCCGGGCAGAAGGTCTGCTTCCTCGGTCAGGACGACGACTTCGGCCGGGACAGCCTGGCCGGCGTGGAGAAGGTGCTCGGCGCCGGAGCGGTCGCGGTCAAGCAGACGTACGTCACCAGCAACACCAACGTGGCGCCGCAGATCGGCGCGTTCAAGGCGGCCGGTTGCCAGGTCGTCGTGCTCGCCACAGTGCCCGGCTTCACCGCGCTCTCCATCGGCACGGCGGCCCGGCTGGGCTTCAAGCCGCAGTGGCTGGTCTCCAACGTCGGCGCCGACCACCCGACCCTGGCCAAGCAGCTCGGCGCCGCCGCGCCGTTGCTGGAGGGCATGATCGGCACCAACTACCTGCCGATGCAGAACGACACAGCGAACCCGTGGATCCAGCTCTTCACGAAGGTCAACAAGGAGCACAACGGGAACGCGCCGTTCGACGGCAACATCGTCTACGGCATGTCGGTCGGCTACCTCTTCGTGCAGGTGCTGCTCGCCGCCGGCAAGGACCTCACCCGGGAGAAGGTCATCGACGCCGTGCAGAAGGGCGGCTTTCAGGGCCCCGGGCTGGTGCCGCTGCGCTTCTCCGACACTGACCACTCCGGGTACGGCGGCCAGCGGTTGAGCCGGGTGACCGGGGGAGTGCAGAGCTACTTCGGGCCGGCGTACGAGACGGACGAGGCGGACGGGTCGGTCAACGAGTACGCCGCCGCCCCGGCCGCGCCGCCGGCGAACGGGGTGCCGACCGTCTCCTGAGCCCCGTACCCGTGACGTCCGGCCCGGCGGGGGGGGGCGGGTCCAATCCCGGGGGGGGCGCGGGGGGGGGGGGGGGGGCGGGGCGGGTGGGGGGGTGGGGGGGGGGTTTTCAGTACAAGATCGGTGCGCC